>NZ_JABZSJ010000007.1:0-59557 GCF_015262605.1 Prevotella aurantiaca
CCTTTATAAACTCGCACAGCATCCTGTTAGCATAGCAAAGGTTAGTGTATGTACCTTCTGCCTTAGACTTGCCAACACCTTCCTTTACCGATTGTAGTTCTGCATTGCTAAGTTCCAACAAAGTGGTAGGAGAGGTTGCTATGCCTTGCAATCTGTTTTTAAGCAGTTCAGCACTTATCACCCCGTCTTTTAGGAGCAGTTCCTGATAGGTCTTTTCCACAAGTTCCCTGAACTCATGGAGCCTTTGACTGGTCTTCCTGTCGGTTGTCAAGCCCTGCTTAGAGTTCCACTCGGAGGGATTGCATTCCTCGCCTGTGGTAATGGTGGTACTCTTTCCGTCTATGGTGATACGGCAGAGGATGACTGTCCGCCCGTCTGCCTTTGTCTTCTGTCTGTTGATATAGAACAGTATCTTGAATGTACTTCTCATTGTCTTGATGTTTTGAAAGAAAGGATAATAAATAAAATAATTGTGATAAGGATTAGATAACCAGCTGCATGTCTTCGGTGAAAGAAAGGAAACGTTCAAATTCCTCAAAGAGTTTCTGGGGTGTTACCTTTGCGTAGCGTTCCGTCATGCTTATGTTGGAATGTCCCAACATCTTGCTCACCGTCTCTATGGGTACTCCCTGTTCAAGCGTGATGAGCGTGGCAAAGGTGTGTCTTGCGGTATGCGTGGTAAAGGGAAAGGATATGCCTGCACGCAGCCTGAGGGCTTTCAGGCAACTCTGATAGTTCTTGTACTTGATGAAGGGAAGCAGCGTTTCCCTTTCATCGCTGTGAAACCTTTCTATCAGCCGTATGGCTTCGGGCAGTAGCTTGACGCGACAGAGAACTCCTGTCTTCTGACGGTTGAACTTCAGCCAGAAGCTGCCCTCGTCATCACGGACAAGATGGGACTTGCTCAGTTCCATCAGGTCGCAATAGGCTGCACCGACATAACAGGCAAAAAAGAAAATGTCCCTTGCCGTTTCCATTTCCTCCTCCAAGTCCTCGAAGCGGAGGACCTTCAACTTGTCCAATGCTTCCCTGTCAAGAGCCTTTGGCAGTTTGTTGTCTCCCTTTGATATTTTCGCCTTGTCAAAAAGGAGCGTGTCTGCCAACCCCTCACGGTATGCCAGCCTGCATACCGTTTTCAAGAAGGTGGCGGCATTATAGAACGTACATTCCTGAAAGCCACACTCACCCACAAAGTACTGTCTGAAATCGTAGATAAACTGCTCCGTGAGTTGTGAGAAAGCCAAGTCCGATACCTTGTACTTCCTTTGTATAAATCTCTGCAAATGGATTCGGGTGGAATGGTAGCCGTGTATGGCTCCTTCCTTGATGTCTATGCCAACATGACTTTCCTTCTCCTTGATGAGCATGTCCAGCCTTTCGGTGAGCATGCAGCGTGCCTGTACGCTGCCTTGAAACAGCCCCTTCACATCGGTTGCGTCAAATGGACAACCTTTAGCTAATAAAGCCTGATAAGCAGAATGGATGGACAATAATAAGTTTTCCAGCTTTCCGTTCACTTCTACCGCCTCACGGCTCTTTCCGCCCATTCTACTTTCACGGGGATTCCACAAATCAGGGTTACAGGATAGTTTGCAGCTGAACTGCGCAATACTCCTTCCAAGCGTGATACGTCCCATGATCGGAGCCTTACCCGACTTGTCCAGACCGCTCTTTTTGAGGTAGAGCAGCACCTTCATCTTCTCTGTTTTCATACGCCTTAATTTTTATGGGCAAAGTTACCCGAATTAAAGCGTTCCTCACTTACGCAGAAAACTTCCGACCGAAGCAACAGCCACACGGGGCGAAAATAATTCAGTTACCTGACATTGCTCCGTCGTTACCTATGGCAAAATAGGGTAACGGTTTAGTAACTGAACTTTTGCCTGAATCTGCATATTGCTGCCCTTTGCGAGCAGGGCAATTTTATGCAAATCGTTCCGTTTCGTGCTCATTATCAGTAAGTTTGCACAAACTTAGATTTATCTTCATTTTCCTTGATTAGTTGCATTGCAAAACAGGCGCTTTTGCTTGGTAAAATAGGCACTATTGCAACGCAAAACAAGTACTATTGCAAAGCCAAACAATTTATATCGCTTTTTAGTAGCATTTTTATTTACAAAGCAAAACCTTTAACTACTTCGCCTTTATAAGTATCTATGTGTAGCGCTATGCTATCGCCTTTATGGAAAAAGGTTGTAGGAATGCTCACGAAAGTACGTACTGTATAATATTCGGGCACTTTGTTTTGCTTATGCAACAAACGTAACGTATATTTCTTCCCACCATTTTTCAACGACTCAACCGATTTTATTCCAACAGCCAACGACTGCAAAGGTTGCTTATCAGCATCTATTTTACCCGATTTCATCGCTAATTCTAAGTTAATATACTTGTTTGTTTTAGCAATCCAAGCACTTGTAAAGCCAACTGGATCGGTGGCGATTGTATCTGTTTCAGGCCGCTGAAGAATGGACAAAACATAGACTTTAGAAAGGGTAATAGGCTCAATGCTTACATCTTTCTTTCTGTAATATAATTGCGCCCGATAGGTTGTATCAGCCTTCTCTACCCATTTTACACGCAGGGAAGGAGACAACAAAAGTGTATCGCCATCGTCCGTAATTGCCGAAACGATAACAGAAGTATTGTTGGTGGTAGCCTCAACAAAGTCGGAACGCAAATAAGAATATTCCGAATCGCCCGTTTTAAAAGCGTCGTTGGTACAACCAGCCAATACGAGAGCAACAATAAAGCAGAATAATATATGTCTACGCATTTGCCTTTAAATAGTTACGAGTAGGGTTAGCATACATTTCAAGCATGCGTCGACGTAGGTATTCCTCGTCCTTATTGACTATTTCTATCTTTGCCAACTGCTGTTTAAGATAGGCATCGAACTTTGCTTTATCAGCATCAGTGTACTTATCAGCGTAAGTTGTAGTACCTTCGAGTTCGTCGAGAGCAATATAATTGTTGGCATAAAGATAATAGTTGCGATGTATTTGCTTGTCGATGTGAAGACAAATAGTGTCTAAGAGATCGCCATTCGATATATTTGATTTACTCTTTAACGCTTCCAAATAATCATCAATACAAGGAGCTGCATGGTAATGAATACTGCCTTTGTAACCAAAAATACCAGTTTGCATACTGATAGCATCGTCCATCGCCCCCTTTTTCCAGTTCACATCATCTCGTTTGGCCTGCATTTCAGCCGCCTTTAGATAGTCGCAAGGGTCGTATTCGTATGAAATTGTAAGCGGAACTATATGGAATTGTTGCAGCTTTTCAAGCAAAGTTCCTTCTGCTCCCAATGCAAACATCTTGAGAATAGACTTCTGCGTGAGATCATTAGAATCCTTTGCACGGCCTTCGCGCTGTGCAATCCAAATATTCTCCCGCTTTTCATTCAATGCAAAAATCATATAGTGGGCCATCTTTATACTTGCTTGCATCAGTTCACGAGGTGTCAAACCACGCTTTACTATGAAGCTTTTATTAACTCGTGCTAAGTCACGCACCCATGGTATCGATAGTAAATTATCGCCAATAGCTATTTCACAAGTTGTAGGAAAGCCTTTATCAATCTGCATTACAGACAGGAAAGCAGAGTCAAGCACTATGTCTCGGTGGTTACTTATAAAAGTATGTTGCTTCGAACTATCTATTTCCGATGCATCCATATCGCAGCCTGTGCTCGCTTTAGCAATGAGTTCTTTCAAGAAAGGATAAGCAAAAGCCTTCTGAAACTCAAGACTGGTCTTGCATTTATGCATATTCTGTCCAATAACTTCAATGGGAACACCAGGATAAAGAAAGTCTAATACTTTATGAAATTGCTCGTTTGCAAGCAGTCGGTCATATACTTCGGGCAATTCTTCAGGCGCAAAAGGCCGTATATCGTCAAATTCAGAAAGCGTTTTCATAACTTATTCTATTATGTTTTTACTAATTCTTAGATTTTCGCTATAGAGCAACAAAGGCGCAATCCTTTCGGTTTGCGCCTTATATAAAATATGTAATTAGAATTGATTTTCCACTATATCGCTTAGCACATCCTTTATATCAAGGCCCGCCGCACGCACTTGCTGCGGAATAAAGCTCGTAATTGTCATACCAGGCGTAGTGTTTACTTCAAGCATATTGATAACATCGTTGCCTTCTTTATCCTTCGTGATGATATAATCAATACGGATAATGCCGTTCGCATGGAGTATATCGTAGATTCGAGAGGTTATTTCTGTTACCTTCTCAGCCAGTTCTTTGCTGATACGAGCAGGGGTTATCTCGTCTACTTCGCCATTGTATTTAGCATTATAGTCAAAGAATTCGTTGCTCGTAACCACCTCTGTTATAGGGAATGGAACCGATTTGTCTTTCGTTTTATAAATACCTTGCGTGATTTCTATACCATCAAGGAAACTTTCAACCATTACGTCCGAACTTTCCATAAATGCTTTACGAAGAGCAGGTGCTATTTGATCTGAATTCTTAACCTTTGAAACACCAAAGCTACTGCCATCAGTTGCAGGCTTAATGAAACAAGGCATGCCTATCTTTTCCTCTATTTCCTTTTCGTCATATTCGTCTCCCAGTCGAAGTAAGATACTTTCTGAAACGTTAATACCATACGATTTAAGATATCGATTCAGCACAAACTTATCGAAAGTGAGCGCTGATGTCAGTACATCGCAAGTAGAATAAGGCATGTTAATGAGTTCAAAGTAACCTTGCATGATACCATTCTCTCCTGGACGACCATGTATTGTAATGTACGCATAGTCGAAAAAGATGGTCTGATCACCGCTATTGAACGAGAAATCATTCTTATTGATAGGTGCAACATGTCCATTCTCAAGGTTAACATGCCATTCTGTGCCCTTAATATCCACAATGTAGATATTATAACGCTCTTTATCAAAGAAGGAATAAAGCCCCTGAGCCGAACGGAGAGAGACATCGTGTTCTGAGGAATCACCACCACAAACGATGGCTATTGTACGTTTCATATCTTTCATTTCTATATCCTTTTTTTGTAACCATGCAAGAATTCTTATCGAATAAGCTTACAATAGTTCTTGTTTTCCGTTTATATAATTTCGCCATTTCTCTATTACGGCAGCTAAATCATCGGGAAGTTCACTTGTAAAGTCCATTTGTTGCTTTGTAATCGGGTGAACAAAACCCAGCGTTTGTGCGTGTAAGGCTTGACGATTGCACAACTTTAAGCAGTTTTGTATGTATGCCCTGTATGTACTTGTGCGCTGTCCGCGAAGTATTTCTGTACCTCCATAGCGTTCATCACCAAATAATGGATGTCCAATATGCTTCATGTGTGCACGAATCTGGTGGGTCCTTCCTGTTTCCAATGTACATTCAATGAGCGTAGTGTAGCCAAATCGTTCTAAAACCCTATAGTGTGTAACAGCAGGTTTACCTATTTCGGAATCTGGTGGAAACACATTCATACGCAGTCTATCCTTTGGGTCGCGCCCAATATTGCCTTCTATACGTCCTTCTTCTTCTGTGAAGTTTCCCCAAACCAAGGCAGTGTAACTTCGATGAGTAGTTTTATTGAAGAACTGCTTACCGAGAAATGTCTTTGCTTCAGGGGTTTTAGCTATCAAAAGCAATCCACTTGTATCTTTGTCTATACGATGAACCAATCCAACTGCAGGATCATTAGGATCAAAATCCTTTAGTTCTCGCAAATGCCAAGCTATGGCATTGATAAGCGTTCCATGAAAATTGCCCGCTCCAGGGTGCACAACCAGTCCTGCAGGCTTATTTATTACCATGATTTCGTTATCCTCATACACCACGTTAAGCGGTATATCCTCAGCAACAATAGTATTATCGTGCTTCGGACGATCTAGCATCAAGGTGATAACATCGTTCGGTCGCACTTTATAACTGCTTTTTACAGGAGTCCCATTTACATGAATACATCCAGCATCAGCAGCTTTCTGTATGCGATTGCGGCTGGAATGCTGCATTCTCTCAAACAGAAATTTATCTATTCTGACTGCATCTTGCCCTTTATCCACTTCCATACGAAAGTGTTCATAGAGCTCCTCGTCATCAGTAATATTGGTTTCGTCTGCGTCTAAAAGATTATCGATCAGATCTTCGTCAAAGTATTCCTCTTCGTCTATCATATTTCATTTAATCGGTAGGCTTGGGCGAATGTGGGTCTGGCGGCAAAGCAGGCGACTGTGGTGGAACCGATGGCACGGTACGTGGCGCATTTCCATCTTTAGTCTTTATTTCATTGCCATTTTCGTCTACAGGGACTTCAACCCAATCATAATACTCTTCGTATTTTGGCTCTTCAACTTCAACATCTTCATATTCAAATGCTGGGCGTTGGCTTGTTGTATCGTTAGCATCACGTGTTCCGTCACCTACTTGTAATACAATCAATGCATCGTTAGGCACACGATCTCCTGCTTGAACAGGCTTTCCATTTACTAAAACGCCATAAACCCAGTCCTTTTCACCAGGAACATATTCAGGGTCGCCCACTTTAAATCCCATAGAAAGCAACAAAGCTTGCGCTTCTCTAAGCGAACTATTGTCGGCAAGATCAGGTAAAGGAAGAGTTGGTGCAGAAGCAGCATTGATAGTAACATAGATTACACGCGTAGATTTAACACGTTTTCCACCTGCAGGTGACTGTTCAAGAATACAATCTGGTGGTAAATCTTTCACATATCCTGTATCTGCAACTTCCATTGTTAATCCTACTTTATCCATGATATCGAGTGCATCGTCATATTGTTTATGAATAACATCAGGTACAACAATAGATTCGCCAACATGCGTATAATAGTCAATTCCGTACCTAACTCCTATCGAAAGTATAGTTACAAGAATGCCTATTGCGAGGATATTTCCCCAAATGTATGTGCTAAAAAAGCTGTGGACGAAAGCTTTTGATGTCATCTTACTTTACTAATAACTTTTTATAGGGGCAAAGTTAAAGAAAAAAACGGAAAGAAGCAAAGAATAGTCTCTCCTTCTTTCCGTTTTCAACTCAATTTTCTGCAAGCCTTCCAGATTATTTTCCGTGATGCTCGTCAGATACTGTAAGTTTCTTGCGACCTTTAGCGCGACGTGCTGCCAAAACGCGGCGACCGTCCTTTGTTGCCATTCTTTCACGAAAACCGTGTTTATTTACACGACGACGGTTGTGAGGCTGAAATGTTCTTTTCATTGCTTTATATTCTTTTTATGTTATTATGCGTATAAAACACGACGTTGAGACATAATCCCACGTTATGGGCTGCAAAATTACTCAATCTTTTTTAATTAACCAAGAAAAGAAAGTTTTTTAGCAGAATTATTTATGTTTTTTTCTATATTTTGCTTAACTTTGCACCGCAAAGCAAATTATTCCGTAACTTTAAACAGGAAATTATTTAGCAATAATAAATAAACAAATTATATAAAGATTATGATTAACTCACAAGAAATCAAAATCGGAACATGTATCCGCCTTGATGGAAAGATTTGGACTTGTATTGACTTTCAACACAGAAAGCCAGGCAAGGGTAACACCGTTATGATTACAAAACTAAAGAATGTTTCTGACGGTCGTGTACTTGAGCGTACGTTCCAAGTAGGTTTCAAACTCGAAGATGTACGCGTTGAGCGTCGCCCTTATCAGTATCTTTACCAAGATCCAACGGGCTACATTTTCATGAATCAGGAAACTTTTGAACAAATTCCTATTCCTCTCCACCAAATTACTGGAGCTGACTTTATGAAGGAAGGCGACGTAGTAGAAGTTGTTACAGATACTTCTGATGGCACAATTCTTTCTGCTGAAATGCCTGTTAAGACAACATTAACAATTACACATAGTGAGCCTGGCGTTAAGGGAAATACTGCTACAAATGCAACAAAACCTGCTACACTTGAAACAGGCGCTGTAGTTCGTGTTCCATTGTTCATCAACGAAGGCGAAGTTATTCAGATTGACACACGCGACGGAAGCTATTTAGGTCGTGTAAATTCATAACACTAAAAGGACAAAAAGGTTAGGACTACAAGCCCATCTTTTTGTCCTTTTCTTTTTTCTATACCACCCCGCAACGCCCAATATCTCTTAAAGTATTATGAAATACAGCATCATTGTTCCTGTTTTTAATCGTCCTGACGAAGTAGATGAACTTCTCGCAAGCTTATTGACACAATCTTTTACCGACTTTGAAGTAATTATTGTGGAAGATGGTTCACAAAAGCCATGTGAAGATATTTGCAAAAAATATGCTGACCGCATTAATTTGCACTACTTTATGAAACCTAATTCAGGACCAGGACAAAGCCGAAATTATGGTGCAGAACGTGCAAAGGGAGAATATTTGCTGATTCTTGATTCTGATGTTGTATTACCTAAAAGTTATTTAAATGCTATTGAGGAAGAATTGAAACGAGAACCAGCCGATGCTTTTGGCGGTCCTGACGCTGCACATGAATCGTTTACCGATACACAAAAGGCTATTTCTTATTCTATGACCTCATTTTTTACTACAGGTGGTATTCGTGGCGGCAAAAAGAAATTAGATAAGTTCTATCCTCGTTCTTTCAATATGGGCATACGACGTGATGTTTATATGGAACTTGAAGGCTTTTCTAAGATGCGTTTTGGCGAAGATATTGATTTTTCTATTCGTATTTTTAAAGCAGGAAAACGTTGTCGTCTGTTCCCCGAAGCATGGGTATGGCACAAACGACGTACTGATTTTAGAAAATTCTATCGCCAAGTCTATAATTCTGGCATTGCTCGCATAAACCTTTACAAGAAATATCCAGAATCGTTGAAACTTGTCCATCTCCTACCAATGGTATTCACTGTGGGCATTATTTTTCTTACTTTACTTTTCTGCCTTGGACTTTTCTTCTCTTTTGCACCATCTCTTTTTAATGCTGCAAAAACCTTTGGCACTATCATTTGTATAAGTTCTATTGCTCCTATCTTACTTTATTCTATTCTGATTTGGATAGACAGTGCTATTCAAAATAAAAGCATAAAGATTGGTTTCCTAAGTATTCGTGCGGCATTTGTACAACTTATGGGCTACGGCTTTGGATTTCTCGAAGCTTGGTGGAAACGTTGTGTAAAAGGCAAGAATGAATTTGCAGCTTTTGAAAAGAACTTCTACAAATAATACTTTATATGATGGAAGAAAAGAAACTAACCATCACTCAATGGGCTGAAGAAGACCGTCCAAGAGAAAAACTCATGAATCTTGGAGCCGAAACGCTCTCTAATGCTGAATTATTAGCTATTCTGATTGGTTCTGGTTCGCCGCGTGAAAGTGCTGTAGAACTAATGAAACGTGTATTATCAGACTGCAAAAACAACCTTAATACGCTTGGAAAACTATCGATAACCGACCTAACTTCTTATAATGGTATAGGCGAAGCAAAAGCCATTACTATTCTTGCTGCCTGCGAATTGGGAAAACGAAGACAAGTAGCAGATATTTTAAAACGCCCCACACTTAATTCAGCAAATGCCATATACAATTATATGTGTCCAAAAGTGCAAGATAAAGATGTTGAAGAAGCGTGGATTTTACTCATGAATCAAAAGTTAGACCTTATCGAAGCTAAATGTATCTCGCACGGAGGAATAACTGGAACTGCTATTGATGTTCGTATCATATTAAAAGAAGCGTTATTAAAAAATGCTACTGCCATTGCTTTATGCCATAATCACCCAAGTGGTAATCCTTCACCCAGCAGAGAAGACGACAATATTACGACGTCTGTAAAGAAAGCTGCAGATACGATGTGTATTTATTTCGTAGACCATGTTATTGTAGCCAACCAGCGCTTTTATTCTTATCGTGAAGAGGGAAAAATATAGTTAGCTACACATGTTAAAACATCAAGACATATAGTCATTTAGTAGAATCAGCTCATCAGAAGTTCAGTAATACTCATAAGCAATAACAAGAAGATTAGGATAGTATTCTTTTTCATTCCATATTATTTTATAGTTATCTTATGTGTATGAACCAAAAGGCATTAAGTTCAAAATTAAAATAGTTATTATTCTTACATTCGTAGAACTAATAGATTGTACGAATCTTGTCAAGCATCATTCTAAACTTAAGCAAGTACGCTCCTTCAAAAATCTTTAAATATTATAAGTTGTAAATACATAAAAGTCAGAGCATTATAGACGTCCTTTTATTTATTATTAAAAATGCAATGATTTATAATTATAAATTTCAAAATTATAATAACAAAATTATTTTTTATAATTATAATTTTTCCGTGCCATTATTATAGTTGATAATAACGACTTTAAAAATCATCTAACAAACATATATAGCGAAACACATTTTAATTACGTTGCTCTTAAAATTTTTAAATTTACTGCCACAAAACTACCCACAACACTACACCTCTTTTACTTTGAATGGGCTTTTTCAGTTTGTACCTTTGCACCATCGCACGGGAAAAAGCACTTGTGTGCGACGAAAAAAGCAAGTGCAATATTTATTAATCTTAATATTTTTAATTAATGAACTATTCAATTACAAAAAGAAAGATGGGCGTTGGCCCAAAGAAAGGCACAACAATGTTTGTTGCCAGAGCAGTTTGCCAAAAGCAACGTGTAAGTTTCGACAAACTTTGTGAATTTATGGCTGATGGTTCTACTGTGAGTCAGGCAGATGTTGCAGCTGTTTTCTACAAATTTCGATCTGTATTAAACTTACTTTGTTCGCAAGGAAACATTGTAGATGCGGGACCGCTCGGCAAATTCCGCCCTACTTTTACTGCGAAAGCTGTAGAAAAAGAAGAAGACTTTAAGCCTTCCACTCACATCATTAAGACGCAGGTTTTATTTAAACCAAGTGCAGATTTTAGGACGCTACATGATGTAGAATTCTTTAAAATTACTGCAGAATCAAAAGGTAAAGGTAAGAAAAAACCTGAAAATGGCGGAGGCTCACAACCACACCCATAAAAAATGTTTTGAAATTGAAAGAAACTGAATTAGAGATGCACTAGAAATAGTGCATCTCTTTTTTTGTATCATATAAATATGCAACAATTTAAATACGAAATATGCTAATATTTATAATGAAAAGGGCGATGCTAATCTTTATTTCGATGGATATATTAAACCTGTGGGAATAGAAGATATACATGCTTACTTGTATGTTAATTATAAATTGTTAGATGCCGACGACAATATTCTTATAAGATACAGAAACGATTCGGTTGTTATTGCTAATCACTATGCAAAGGACATACAAGAAAGCAAAAATCGTTGGGTAGAGAAAAAAGTTAATCAATTAACACCACAAGACTTTAAATGGCTGCCTTATCGTTTTTACTTTGATGTAATAGATAAAAAAGTTGCAGTTTATGTGCTTCATATAAAGCTTACGAATAGAAAAACACTATAAATGCAAATTAAACAAAATAAAACTGAACAAATAAAAATAATTTGTTTTTTTTAAAAAAAGGTGTTAGCTTTGTAAGCAGATATAAATAAAATTAACATTAACTTATGAAAAGAAGATTTTTTAAAAAGAGTTTATTATTGTTTGGCATAATGACTTTTTATGCATGCTCTCAAATAAGTGATATAGAGCCGAAGAGCAAACAAACAGTAACAAATAGTTATACTACTTATCTAAACAATATAAACGTGAGACCCCAACGTTCTGCAAAAGAGGCTAAAAAATTAGCTTCTATATATAGTAAAGAATTCTATGGAGAAACTCGTGCAGGAGACAATAATATTAAAAATTGGGAAATTGAGAAGATATTAGCTAATGTTAAGCCTAGTACACGCACTATAAATGGGGAAGATTCCATTATGCCGGTAGATACTATGTTCTACATCTTAAACAATTCAACAACAAACTCATTTTGTATTGTATCGGGAGATAGACGTCTTGGTGATGATGTATTAGCATTTTCTGGTGATGGTATATTAGAATTGGATAGTTTAGATGGTTCCGAAGGTATTAATGATTTTCTATCTCGCCTTCCTGATTATTATCGTCTGCAGTTTAATTATTTTAAAAAACATGCAGATCATGAGAAGCCAGAATACCTTGAAGACGTAAAAAAGGATACAATAGACCCTTATTCTCCACTTCGTCCTAAAACTGAATCAGGACGCCCGGAAATATGTGAGAAGACAGATAAGATTATTGAGCCAGAGAAAAGTATTCCCGAAGTTCCATATGAAATAGAAGTGGTAGGACCTTATAGTTCTAACTCTTGGGGTATAGAGGCTTCTTTTGAATCTATGCGCTATTGTATGAAAAATGAGTGTTCTTTATCTGAACGTAATACGGTTGCTATTGCACAATTAGTTTCAACATTTCAATATCCAAGATCTTACAAAGGTATAGAGTTTGATTGGAAGCTTTTACACAAATACAACAGTCTTAACGATGTTCTAACAGAAAAAGAACAGTATTTTGCACAAATGCTTAAACTACATCAAAAGATAGGTGAGGCTATAGATATCTATAAAGACTCTTATAACATAGAGAATTATTTTCTAAAGATACCAAACACATTAAGGGATATGGGGTATTCTCATCCATCATCTATAACTGATTACAGTATGATAGATGTAATTCAAAGCATTAAGAATAAGTCTATTGTACCAATGTTCGGATATGCTACGAAATATGCTCACCATATTTGGTTTATTAGAACAAGTGGATACAAATATAAAGATGGTTATGTTTGGCTATGTGATGGGTATAAAAAAATGGAAATGGGTGTAAAAGCGTATACAGACCGTGGCATTGAATTCTTAGGGAATGGTAAAACTTACTACCTTTTACATATAAATTGGGGAATGGGTGGTAAGTATAATGGTTATTTTTGTGCGGATGTACTTTCGCCAGAAAGAAATGCCACTCAATATAAATATCATTTAAAGACAATTTTAAACATTAAACCTTAACGTTATGAAGAAAATATTTTTAGCTGTAATGATGCTATTCCTAATGACATCTTGTTGGGATAAAGTTTATGATGAAGGTGGTGGATATTATGACCATATCAGCTACCGAGGTTCCAACAAATATTGGTATAGTATTTATACAATTCCTCATCAAATTATGATAGATTTTCCTATTCAGGGGGAAGACAAATTGCCAAATTATGATGATAAAAAGCGGGATAGTTGTACGTTTAGAGTGGAATTTACGCGATCTACGTCAGTATATACAACACTTTACAACATTTCCGACTTTAAGAAATATGCTAATATTTATCATGAAAAGGGCGATGCCAATCTTGATTTCGATGGATATATTAAACCTGTGGGAATAGAAGATATACATGCTTACTTGTATGTTAATTATAAATTGTTAGATGCCGACGACAATATTCTTATAAGATACAGAAACGATTCGGTTGTTATTGCTAATCACTATGCAAAGGACATACAAGAAAGCAAAAATCGTTGGGTAGAGAAAAAAGTTAATCAATTAACACCACAAGACTTTAAATGGCTGCCTTACCGTTTTTACTTTGATGTAATAGATAAAAAAGTTGCAGTGTATATGCTTAATATAAAGCTTACGAATGGAAATACACTATGGAATATTTGCAATGCATGCTTACTACCAAAATCTGCTTATGTAAAACAAAATATCTATAATAAGTTGAAGCAAATAGAGCAACAACAAAACGAGAAAGAGAAAAGACATTTAGTTATACCTTAAAGGCGAAATAAAGGGCACAATTTGCTGTTTTGCATTACGAAACAGCAAATTGTGCTTTTTAATTGTCTACTATAGTTTTGAATATTCTTAGTTGCTTTTTGTATAAACCTAAATAGGGATATTATGGTTTTATAACCATTTGAGTTTAATAAAACAAAACTTTTTGTTCTAATACACATTCTCCTAACCCCGTCTCTTTGTATTCGCTAAAAAAATAGCTATCTTTGCACAAAGAGGCAATGTGTGCTGTAGTGATTCAACATACAAAAATAAAACTCTGATTATTTAGATAAACTCAATATAAACACTATAAGGATATGAGGAAACATTTAATTTTGCTATGTATAATGGTTATTTTGTTGCCGTTACACACAACAGCACAATCGTTTAAAAAAGAAATTTATGCTAAACCAGAACTTTCGGCAAACAATTATCTTGCTTATCCTACGCCATCTGGAAAGCTAACTCCACCGCCAACGGGCTATATTCCGGTGTATATTTCGCATTATGGAAGGCACGGTTCGCGTTATCTTATTCACGATTATCAATATTTACGTCCATTACAAATACTCGAAAAAGCCGATTCTATGGGTGTTCTTACCAGTAAAGGAAAAGAAACTATAGCAAAAATACGCCGTATGTATGCCGAAGCATATAACAGATGGGGCGAACTTACACCATTAGGAGCAGAACAACACAAGCAAATAGCAAGAAGAATGTACAAGCGTTTTCCTTCTGTTTTTAAAGATTCTGTATGGGTAGATGCAAAATCGACGGTTGTTATTCGTTGTATTTTATCGATGGAAAACGAACTTCAGGAACTTATAAGGCAAAACACACGTTTAAAAGTGCGTTGCGATGCCAGTGCACACGATATGTATTATATGAATCTTTCGGATAAAAAACTAATGTTACAAAAAGAAACCGAAGAAGTGAAAAATGCACAAAACGATTGGGATAAGCAACATTTAAACTTCCGTCCATTAATATCGCGACTTTTTACAGATAGTAGTTTTGTAGATAAAAACATAAACGTTGGACAATTTGTGCGCGATTTGTTTAGTCTGGCAGGTATTGTTCAGAATTCTGAAATACGCCATTCGTTATCGTTATACGATATTTTTACGCCCGACGAATTATATTCTCTCTGGCAACGGTCTAATGTTTGGTGGTATTTACATTATGCAGGAGCTCCACAAAATGGAGGAAACCAACCTTTTTCGCAGCGAAATTTGCTACGAAAAATAATAACCGAAGCCGATTCATGTTTATCGCTCCCACATCCAGGGGCAACTCTTCGCTTTGGACACGATACAATGATAATGCCTTTAACCTGTTTATTAAACCTTAACAACTATAATGTACAAGTGTTTAATCTTGACAGTTTGGAAACAAAAGGTTGGAACAGTGCACATATATTTCCAATGGCAGCAAATATTCAGTTTGTTTTTTATAAGAATCCTAAGAACCCCAAAGCCGATATTCTTATAAAAGCATTGCTTAACGAGGAAGAAGTTACAATGCCATTGCCTAAAACTTCTACTCCTTATTATTATAAGTGGAACGACTTTAAAACATTCTACCTTAAACTGCTTAATAATTACAAAGAACCGCAATAAAAATGGGTAGAAAGAGGAATAAATAAACAGGAAAGCGTATAGAAAGTTGCTTCTTAATTTACTGTTAGCAAACTTTTTATACGCTTTATATTTTTATTTTGCTATTGTTTATAGCAATTTTGGTAGTTCGTATAGCTTTGTGCCATTACTACCTTTTATTAGTATATAATGGTTTTTAGGCATATTGTGAGCTAATTCGGCTTTCACCTCTTCTACATCTTTAAATTTTTGGAATGTAGTTTTGGTTTTTCCAAATTCATCGCCCACAAGCCACACATTTGTAATGCCTGCTGCAAGCAGCAAATCTACTATTTTTTGATGTTCTTCGGCAGTAACATCTCCTAATTCTCGCATATCTCCAAGTATTGCCATTTTATTTTTTACAGCCATTAATCGGAAGTTTTCTATGGCAGCAGCCATACTTGAAGGGTTAGCATTGTAGGCATCAACAATAAGTTTGTTGTTTTGTGTTTCGGTTAGCTGAGAACGATTATTGCTCGGCACATAATTTTCTAATGCGTGGCAAATTTGTTGTGTTGAAACGCCAAAATGCAAACCTATAGCAATGGCAGCCAACATATTATCTAAATTATATGCACCTACAAGATGGGTAAGAACTTCTTTCCATTCGCCTCCAGCCTCATGCCAACGGAAGCGAAGAAAGGGAGCACAATCTACAATTTCGCCTTGTATATTTGCAGTTTCGTCTTGACCATACGAAACAATTCGTTCAAAATTGCGTTGTTCAGCCATTTCGGTAAGGTCGGTATTACTTTCGTTTAGGAAAAGTAAACAATTGTGTGCTTTCAAATAATCGTAAAGTTCGCCCTTTGTTTGTTTCACACCTTCAAAACTTCCAAAACCTTGCAGGTGAGCACGCCCTACATTTGTTATTAATCCACAGGTAGGTTCTACATATTCTACCAACTTTTTAATATCTCCTTTATGAAATGCTCCCATTTCTATTACAGCAATTTCGTGTTCGGGACGTAAACATAACAAGGTTTTAGGTATACCTACATCGTTGTTAAAATTGCCTTCTGTGTGCAATACATTATATTTCTCTGCCAAAACAGCCGAAATTAGCTCTTTCGATGTAGTTTTTCCGTTTGTTCCAGTAATACCAATCACAGGAATTTGGAATGTACGGCGAGTCAGGCAGATGTTGCAGCTGTTTTCTACAAATTTCGATCTGTATTAAACTTACTTTGTTCGCAAGGAAACATTGTAGATGCGGGACCGCTCGGCAAATTCCGCCCTACTTTTACTGCGAAAGCTGTAGAAAAAGAAGAAGACTTTAAGCCTTCCACTCACATCATTAAGACGCAGGTTTTATTTAAACCAAGTGCAGATTTTAGGACGCTACATGATGTAGAATTCTTTAAAATTACTGCAGAATCAAAAGGTAAAGGTAAGAAAAAACCTGAAAATGGAGGAGGCTCACAACCACACCCATAAAACTTTAGATTAACTTATTAAAAATGATTAGGAGATGCATCAAAAATGGTGCATCTCCTTTTTACGTCTATACGAGAAATGAGAACAAAATAATAAGAGGGTAAATCGAAACGCTTTTCCGACTACCCTCTTATTCAAACATCAGCAATTAAATAAGTCAATAACTAAACATTATTAAGTTAAGTGGCGAGTAAGTCAATAGCCCATGAGCATTTCGTTTCTTATAAATTAATAATCTCACATTTTCTTTATTTCCTAGTTAATGCTTACGCTATTTACTAAAATGTCAGTTATGATGCAAACTTATCCTTGTTATCCACTGCTGCAATAAAGGTTATGCTATCATTACCAGCTTGTACAGCTAAGTCTGAACGTGACAGCAAATTCTCTATGTTCTTATTTTCACTATCACTATCATCATTATTAACCGACATATCATTCATTATCTAGCGTCTGCTTTACAAGTATAGTCTTAAATGCGCAAAATGTTTCTAATAGAAAGATCCTGGCTTTCGTAATAGATAATAGCTTGTTTTTTACATTTACCTTATTTAGACTTATAATAATAAATTACAAAATTAGAGAATAGCTTTTCTATTAGGTTTTAATATCATAAAAGGGTTACTTAAAGCATAATAAAATCGTAAAATTGCTATTTTAATACTTTGCTGAAAATGCAAAAATACACCTAAAATCAGACTTTGAGCCTGTTTAAAATGAATTATAAATCTCTGATTAACAAATGCTTGCTTATTTAATACATATTATTTACAATATTGAGTTATGTTTTTTTAATAAAATTCGTATATTTGGCAAACAACTCATAAAAAGAGCCTATATGACAACTGAAAATTTAGTGCAAAGTATCTTAAATGCCTCATGGGGCATCTATCTCGCATTTACGTTCATATTTATATTTATGAAGATTCCTAAGCGTAAGTCTTTTGCACCTTATAAACATTCGCGTGTCTTCATGGTATTTGCTTACTTTTTTCTCTTTTTACAAATATTCATTGGATGGATGCTTCCTAAGAATTCAATTTCACCAGAAGTTCTTGCTGCCATTGATACACCTTTCTTCTATATCGAACTTATATTTCTTTGTTTAGCTTTTTTTCATTTGCTTGACCATTCTTTTGGATCTTTTAAACGAATATTGCAGGATTTATCGTCATGGTGCATAGTATGTTTTGCCTGCATAACATCGCTTACGATTAAGAACCACACAATTCAAATCGTATTGGTATTATTCAGCAGTTTTATGTTGGCCTGCTTCACTACCATTTGTGTACTTCGTTTTATTAGAATGTATAAGGTTGCACGTGTTCAACTTTCTAATTATTATACCGACCAAATGTATTACTTTGTGCTTTGGATACGTCGAAGTATTACGTATATCGCAATTTTTGGAATTGTTAGCTTTGTAGTACTCTTCGCTCCATATACATTTAGAGTGGTTTATTTTTTGGCAGCAACTATCATGAATGTCTATATTGCCAAATCGTTCATTAACTATTCTTTTGTATTTGAAGAAGTAGAACATTCACTTAATCTGAGTTTCAACCAGCAGATATTATTAAGAAACCCTCAAACTCACAAATCAAACGATACCAAAGCTGATATTTTATCTGAGTCACAAAAGGGTTTAATGCGTATATGGCTTTCGAATGAAAAATACTGCAATTCGGACTTAACTATTGATTCGGTAGCTCGCGAAATAAAAACCAACCGCAGCTATCTATCAAGATATATCAACGAAACTTATAATTCTAATTTCAGTAACTGGATTAGCAGTTTACGCATCCGTAAAGCCAAACAGATAATGCAATCAGACACAACGCTTACAATTGAAGAAGTAGCCTATAAAGTAGGTTTTTCATCAAGCAGTTACTTTATTCAAATATTCTTGCGATTGGAAGGAGTTACCCCTTTTCGTTGGCTTAATACACAACAAAGGATATAGAGAAAACGAAAGTTATTTGTAATTTTGAAAAATATAATTACAAAACAAAAAACTGTAATTATAAAAATAAAAATTGTAATTAAGTTTTTATTGAAATGTAATTAGTCGTCCCTTAAAAACTATATTTCAGCATAAAGCTTGTATTGACAGGCTCTATGCTGATTCTTTTTATAAGGTCCAAAAGAACTCTCATAGCTCTTTTGAAGTTATATGCTGCCGCAGCTAATAATACATTGATAGCATCTCCTTTCATACCTTTATAAAAGTTGCGAGATAATCGGTGGTCTGCTTTAAGATGTCCTATCGTTGGCTCTATACCTGCTCGTTTACAAAATAACTTGTGTTTCTTTCTCTTTTGGTAGTAGCTGTCTTTAGCTTTAAGAACGTCTGGAATGAGTATCTTTGTCTGCCCAATCTGCTTTATACCTCTATACCCTCTATCTCCTGCTAACTTATCAACCTTCCTTCCCGTCATCCTTTGGGTTTGTTCTAACGTCTTTTCGATAGTATGCCCATCATATTCATTCCTAAAAGAACATGCACCAAGAATAAGTCCTGACCATGAGCGAAGAATAGATACTTTATTGCCAAACTCATATTGCTTATGTTCCTTACCCTTGCTGATGCAAACTACATCTGGTTCGTGCAGAGAATATACTTTGTTCTTTGACTTCCTATTCTGAGAAAGAACTCTGTAATATAGCTCAAACATCTTCTCATATCCTTTCCTTCCCCCAAGATTACGCTCTAGCTCTCTTACTAATCTACCTGCTATGGTCTTCAGTTGTCTATCTGCCTTAAGAGCTTTCTTACGATTCTTGGGATGATTACGAAAACGTTGGGAACGGTAAATGCCTTTCAAGGTACGCGTATAACTCTGTCGTAGAGGAAGACAATTGTCATGAACTATCTTCAGAACGTTTTTGATTATCTTTTTATGCAACTTCGCATCTGTAGGATAGGTTATATTCTTCTCCTGCACGGTAGAATCAATGAAAGCCGTATCAAAATGATCTTCGTTATCATGGTCGGTATTAACGCGGATGCTCTCGGCTAATATTAACTCCATACCTTCCTCGCCTATACGATTTCTGAAGTGAACTAACTCGGAAGCGTCACAGGGTTGTTTGGGCATAAATTCAAGTCCACCACAGAAATATTGGTAGTAAGCATTCTCACTCCATTGAGAAACCACCATTTCATCTGACACATTGCGCAGATGTTTTAAAATTAAAAGACCACACATCAAGCGAATAGGATGAGCAGGGCGACCATTATTGCTGCAATACAAAGGAGAGAAAGCATTTTCAAAACATTCCCAATTAATCTTATTACTAAGTTGGAAAAGGGGATGTTCATGGCTAAGCATGTCCTCTAAAGAAGAGAACATAGAGAGCTGTTTAGATGTACGTTTAAGCATAAATATCTGCAAGATTTATAATGTAAAGGTACAAAAACTTGCAGATATAAGCAAATAATTTACAGGATAATATACTATGAATCAGGAGAATATTAGGTTTTTAAGGGAGGACTAATTACATTTTTTTCATCGGCAATTCTTGCCCATTTAAAAAGTCTTTTTACTCTTTAAGAAAGTGGAACTACTACTCTTCTACTTCTATTCTTTGTTCGTGGTCTGAATGTATTCTAATATCTCGGAACGAAGTAGGCGATACTCCAAAGAAATTACGGAAAAGACGATTATAGGTACTTCTTGAATTAAAACCAGCCATCAATCCTGTATCGTTAATATTCATATCAGGTCGTCCTACCAACAATGCAGCTGCATAACGCAGACGATAACGAGTAATAAACTCAGATATGGTAAGTCCGTCAGCATATTTCCTTATGGCACTACCTAAGTAAGTTCGGTTTGTATTTAATAGCGCAGCCATAGTATCTCGATTAAAATCAGGGTCACAATAAGGCTTATCTCTGTCCATCATTTGGCAAGTTTCTATAAACAAGCGTTCTTCCATCGTTAGCTTTTCTTCGGATAAAGTTTCCAATGAAGCAAGGTTTAAGCGTTCTGTAAGTTTAAAACGTTGTACTGTTTTAAACATTATCTTTTCTCTTTCTCGGAGCTTTCGTGTGTAAATATAATAAATCACACCTAATAATATTGACACTACCAACGCTCCCAAAGCGATAACTAAGTTCATATTAGCTTTATCTCTGTTAGCTCTTTCGATTTCCAATTGGGAGTTTACGCTCATTTCATTGATTTGGTTACGCATGTATTTTTCTTCTAAACTATCGCGTTTTTCCATCAAACTACTGTATAGTTGCGAGGCTTCCTTATATCGGCCTGCTTTATTTAAAATATTAGCGTGGTCGATTAACAAATTATTCATACCCATGGCATCGTTAATAGAGGAACTTATTTTCAGGCAAATATTACTATACTTCAAAGCTTTTTCAAAATCTTTTTTGCATACCCAAAACTGTGCTATACTATAATAATAAGCCGACTTTACTCTTATTGTTTGAGAATTTATTGTTGCAGCAACTTTCTGAAGATAAGGTTTGGCTGCATCACAGTTTCCCAATTGTACTTGTGCGTTTCCTATAGAAAGATAACAATAAGCATACCATGGTGTCAGGGGTGATAAAGATCTGCCTTCTTTTTTTAATGTTTCAGCTTGTTCATTTAGTTTTACTTCCCATTCTTGAGCAACTTGAAGCATTTGAGAATATTGCCCTTCATTATAAAGAGCGTCGGAATAATTAGAATAAATTAATATAAGCAAACGATTATTTTGCTGTAGTTTCTTGGCATATTCAAGAGCAATAGAAAAGTGTCTAAGTGATATGATACCATCGTACATGCCATCATAAATTTCTCCCAAAAGATTATTTGCAACAGCAAGGCCATATTCGCTTTTTCTTTTCTTAGCATCGGCAAATAGTTCTTTAGCTTCTGAAAGTGACCGAATAATTTTTTCTGAGTAAAAATAATGCTCCACCAAAAGCGACCATAATTCATAATAGTGCTCTATATAGCCATGACTTATCATTTTTTTCATAGCATTTGGCAACTCTTTCTGAAGTTCTGTCTGTCTGTCATAGTTATAGTAGTAAGTCATCAAACCTTTTAACCCATAGACTTCATGAGGTATTGAAGCTTGTTTTTTTGCTTCTGCAATATATAGTTTCAGTAGTTCGTATTGATTTTTATCGTCTATTCCAATAGCTTCGTCGCAAATATAACGCAAATAGGGTAATTGCTTTTCTTTCGGTAATTGCAGCATCTTACCTTGAATGGTTGCAAGATTTGAATCAGCAAACGCAACAGAAAAGCCAGCAATAAGGAAACAAAGTGCACAGAAAAAAACTTTTAAGAAATTAGGCGTAGGTATTAAATCGTGTAAAGGTAGCTTCATAATCAGAAATATTTCGTTTTTACAGCTTTTTTAGGCAAATAAATACATCGGTAATCTATTTCTGCATGTCTTCTCATACTCAACATTTAGAAAACAGCGATGCTTTTCAACTACATTTATAACTATCTGACTACAAAGATAATGATTTTATTCTAATCATTAACTATTTCCTTATTGATATTTACTAAATTATTTCTTTCCTTTTTACAACAGCTCGGGTAGTTCGTATAGCTTTGTTCCGTTGCTACCTTTAATTAAAATGTAATGTTCTTTGGGCTGACAACGTTCTATTTCAGCTTTAACAGCCTCAATATCCTTAAACTTTTTAAAAGTAGTAACAGTCTTTCCAAATTCCTCTCCAACAAGCCAAACATTTGTTATGCCTGCTGATGAAAGCAAATCCACCACTTTTTGGTGTTCTTCAGCGGTTACTTCGCCCAATTCGCGCATATCTCCAATAATTGCCATTTTATTGTCTACTGACATCAATCGGAAGTTTTCTATGGCTGCAGCCATGCTTGAAGGATTAGCATTATAAGCATCAACTATAAGTTTATTATTCTTTGTTTCAGTCAGTTGTGAGCGATTATTATTTGGTATATAGTTTTCTAATGCATCACATATTTGTTGTGTCGAAACGCCAAAATGCAAACCAACTGCAATAGCAGCCAACATATTATCTAAATTGTACGCACCAACAAGATGGGTGAGAACTTCTTTCCATTCACCTCCTGATTCGTGCCAACGGAAACGTAGGAATGGAGCACAATCAACAATTTCTCCTTGCACATTTGCTGTTTCATCTTGACCATAAGAAATTAGTCGTTCAAAATCACGTTGTTCAGCCATTTCTACCAGATGAGGGTTACTTTCGTTTAAGAAAAGTAGACAATCATGTGCTTTCAAGAAATCGTATAATTCACCTTTTGTTTGCTTAACACCTTCAAAACTTCCAAATCCCTGTAGGTGAGCACAGCCTACATTTGTAATTAAGCCACATGTTGGTTCTACATATTCCACCAATTTTTCAATATCGCCTTTATGCGATGCGCCCATCTCTATAACAGCAATCTCATGTTCTGAACTCAGGCGAAGTAAAGTTTTAGGCACACCTACATCATTGTTGAAATTACCTTCGGTGTGCAAAACATTAAATTTTTCAGCCAACACGGCCGAAATTAGTTCTTTTGAAGTAGTTTTACCGTTAGTGCCTGTAATTCCTATTACTGGAATTTGGAACGTACGGCGATGTGCCCTTGCTATTTCCTTATAGGCTACAAGGGCATCTTCAACGAGTATAATACAATCATTTCCTAACTCAGCATACTCTTTATCATCGATAATGGCATAGCTACATCCTTTTTCCAATGCTGCTTTTGCAAATTTATTACCATCGAACGACGCACCTTTTAGTGCAATAAATATACTTCCTTCAGGGCAATTTCTACTATCTGTCGTTATAACAGGGTGTTGTTCGTATAGTTTATACAATTCTTTGCTGTCCATATCTTCGTTTTTTTATACATGCAAAGGTAATGGAAATAGTATAAACTCCAAAGGAAAGAACATGCTTTTATTCGAGTTTATTCTAAAAAGAAAACTTCTTAAAACAGCTATGACTCAAATAAAAAAGTATTATAGCCTACTATCTATCAATAATCAAAACTAAATAGAAAGGCTTTACATGGTTCGAAGAAAGTGGAAGAACATAAAAATATTTGGGAAATGCAGTTTATTTTCAAAACAGAACAAGATATAAAAATAATGTATTAACTTTGTCCTATCAAACAAGAAAATCGTATGTACGTACAGATCGTGTTTGACTACAAACTAATTTAATGCAACAGAAGCTGTTATAAAGATAGAATAAAAGATTTAAAAAGCATGAAACGAACCTATTATAAAGTACCCATTATCGGGCTACAACTACTTTTATTTTTCTCTTATATTGGCTTGATTTTCTTTTATCTTTACAAGTTAGATAAGGAAGTTGCATTTTTTGATATTCCCATAAAATACACCAAATCTTCAATTTCAGATCAAACATATGGTATTGGCGTTACAGGTAGTACAGGTTCAACTACCGTATACTTTAAATCAGACAGCTTTCCCAATAAAGAATTTAGAGCACATTACTATAAATCTCTGGTTTTTACAAGAGGATTTTTTCGAGCAATTGAGAAGGAAAGATTGCCATCCTTGGGGTGTTATTTAGAACCCAGCTTCTTGCAGAGTAAGGAGAAAGAGGTACCATTCTTTTATTCTGAGCAAGAGAAAGATATCTTTTATTACTTAGGTTTAATATCTTATATGAAAGATAAATACTTTTATTTATTACTCTTGCCTTTACTTCTCATGATGCTTATGTGTTTTTTCACTAAGAAAATCAAATCATATATTTTGATAGTGATAACAGCAGTAGCTTGGTGTTTAATAATCTTTTTATAATTAAACTAGGTGAATTCATGAAAAAAAAAGATGTCAAAAGGTACACAAAACCAATACAACAGAAAATAATTATCGGAGTACAATTGCTTATCTTCTTTATTTATGTAGGTTTTCTTTTGATAGAATGCTATAAGACAAACAAAGAAGTTGTATTCGTTGATGTCCCTATTAGTTATAATAATGAGCTATACCCAACTCAAGATGTTGGAATTAGGTTTACAAAGGGTGGGTATCGTACTCCTGGCGATATGCGATTCACATCGGATAAATTCCCATATAAGGAATTTGAAGTTGATAATTTTGATGGAGTCTTATTTTTTAAAAGTATTTACTGGAATAAAGAAGAACACCCTGAATCTTTAGGTTGCTATGTAGAAAAAAAATATCTTCAAGATAAAGAGCGAATAATTCCATGCTTTCTATCTAAACAAGAAAAAGATGTATATCATTACTTTGCATTATTATCTTATGTGAAAAGCAAACATATCTTTTTCCTAATTACACTTACAATAGCTATGTCGTTGATTATGATCTTTTACGCTGTAAAAGTGAATTATTCACCTATATTATTCTTATTAGCTGCATTATCATTTATTTTTCTCTTTTTTACAATTCCAATCGCTTTGGTCGGGGCACTTTTAATATACTTTTTCCCCTCAAAAGACAAAATAAAGAAAATTATCATGGGTAAAAAACAAAGTTTTACTAAATAGATAACAAAATCTGTTTCAGCAAAAATAGATAAATCTTAACTACTATATACAATAAAAAAGCACGATTTTATCGATAAATTTAGTTAGATATGGAAAAAATCCCGCAAATCTTTTGATTTTACGGGACTTAAAACTATTATTTGTTTTTAAAACAATTTATTTACAGCTCATCAGTAAGAACGAAACCATATTATGGTTATCTTTCCCTACTAATTTATGAACGATGATTATCTTCACGACGTGGACGACGTTCGCCTCTATCGCCACGTGGACGACGTTGTGGTTCGACATATCCTTCAGGCTTTTCAAGTAAGCAACGGCGTGAAAGCTTGTACTTACCAGTCTTTGGATCAATGTCAAGAAGCTTAACCTGAATCTTATCGCCTTCCTTAATTCCTGCTTCTTCAACAGTTTCAAGACGTTTCCAATCAATCTCTGATATATGGAGCAAACCATCTTTACCTGGCATAATCTCAACGAAGCAACCATAAGGCATAATAGAACGTACTATTCCTTCGTATACTTCGCCAATTTCTGGTACAGCAACAATTGCCTTAATTTTGCCCAAAGCTGCATCAATAGCAGTTTTGTTAGGTGCAGAAACCTGGATTTTGCCAACACCATCAACTTCATCTATGGTAATTGTAGCACCACTTTCTTCCTGCATTTGCTGGATAATCTTACCACCAGGACCAATAATAGCACCAATAAACTCCTTAGGAATCTCAAGAGCTTCGATACGTGGAACCTGTGGTTTCATCTCTTCGCGTGGTTCAGCAATTGTTTCTATTATCTTACCAAGAATATGTTCGCGAGCTTGTTTTGCTTGCATAAGTGCTTTTTCGAGAATTTCATACGAAAGACCATCGCACTTAATATCCATTTGTGTTGCAGTAATACCATCGCGCGTACCTGTTGTCTTGAAGTCCATATCTCCCAAGTGGTCCTCATCACCAAGGATATCACTAAGCACAGCATACTTTTCTTCACCTGGATTCTTAATCAAACCCATTGCAATACCAGATACAGGTTTTTTAATAGGCACACCAGCATCCATTAAAGCTAATGTTCCAGAACATACAGTTGCCATAGAAGAAGAACCATTAGATTCCAAAACTTGACTTACAAGACGCACTGTGTAAGGGAAGTCTTCAGGAATCATACCCTTCAATCCACGCCATGCCAAGTGTCCATGACCAATTTCGCGACGACCAACACCACGTTGTGCCTTTGCCTCACCAGTACAGAAAGGAGGGAAATTGTAGTGAAGCAAGAAACGTTGATAGCTCTTATCAAGTACGTTGTCCACCATCTTCTCATCCAACTTTGTACCTAATGTACAAGTTGCGAGAGCCAATGTTTCACCGCGTTGGAAATAAGCACTTCCATGTGGCATAGGTAATGGATCTACTTCGCACCAAATTGGACGAATCTCGTCGCATGCACGTCCGTCCATGCGCTTACCAGTATCAAGAACACTGCGGCGCATTGAGTCGCGCTGTACATCAGCGAAATAACGTTCAATTTGTGCGTGTTTTTCCTCGAGGTCGTCTTCCGAAAGATCGGTATGTGCTGCATCGTAGCGCTCTACAAAATCTGCTTTAATCTTAGAATAAACTTCTTCACGGTGTTTCTTATCGTCATCACCGCTCTGTGCCTGCGCATAGCAAGCATCATAAGTTTCTTTCTTTACTTGTTCGCGGAGCTCTTCGTCGTTTACTTCATCGCAATATTCGCGCTTAACGTCTGTTCCAAGTTCCTTAGCAAGTTCTTCTTGTATTTCACACATTGGCTTAATAGCGTCATGTGCAGCCTTAAGAGCATTGATAAGGTCTTGTTCTGAAACCTCATCCATTTCACCTTCCACCATCATAATATTGTCTTTGGTGGCACCGACCATAACATCCATGTCGGCTTCCTTCATTTGTTCGAAGGTTGGATTTATTATATATTCTCCGTTTACACGTGCTACGCGTACCTCAGAGATTGGGTGTTCGATAGGAATATTCGAGCATTGCATAGCTACCGAAGCTGCAAAACCTGCCAAAGCATCGGGCATATCAACGCCATCAGCCGAAAGAAGCATTACACTAACGAACACTTCTGTGTGATAATCTGAAGGGAAAAGAGGACGAAGCACACGATCTACAAGACGTGATGTGAGAATTTCGTCATCATTGGCTTTGCCTTCGCGCTTTGTGAAACCACCAGGAAAACGGCCTGCGGCAGCATACTGCTCGCGATAATCTACTTGCAAAGGCATAAAGTCTGTACCTGGAACTGCCTCTTTGGCTGCACAAACTGTTGCGAGGAGCACAGTATTTCCCATTCTAATTACTGCAGCACCATCTGCTTGCTTTGCAACCTTTCCAGTTTCAATTGTGATGTTTCTTCCATCAGCCAATTGAAAAGTTTTCGTAATTACGTTCATCTAAAATTTAAATACTTATTGTTTTGACCAAACATCATAAGGAGGTGTAAAGACTATAAAAAGACAAAAGAATAACAATTGCTTTTTTCTAAAATATTTTACACATCCGCATAACTTTTTTAAAATCGCACAAATTTAAGTATTAATTGCTGAACAGACGAATAAAAGTCCATTTATTTTCTGCTTTCACCTGTTTTTCAGGCTTTTCAAGGTAACTTATTGGCGTTTATCCTTTTTTATGAAGCTTTTTCATTCAAAAGCAACAGCAACTTTGCAACTTGGTTGCATTCCTTTTTATTTATCTTTGCATCGAAATCAGTAACAAATCTAAAAAACAATGAAAAAGAAATTTATAAGAATTAGTCTAACCTCTGTGCTGTTATTAGTAGCATGGCTAACAGAGCATAACTGTAATCTACAGATATGGCAAATACTCATCATTTATCTTATTCCATATTTACTTATCAGCTACGACGTATTACACGAAGCTGTAGAAGGAATTATGGAGGGCGACCCTTTTGATGAGAATTTTCTAATGGCTGTTGCCACAATAGGAGCTTTCGTTGTGGGCTTTCTACCCAATGGAGAGCCTCAATTCTTAGAAGGCGTCTTCGTTATGTTATTCTTCCAAATTGGTGAATTATTTGAACATTATGCAGAAGACAAGACTCGTGACTCCATTTCAAACCTAATGGACATACGTCCAGACACAGCTAACGTTTTAAGAAATGGCGAATCCATCGTGGTAAATCCTTCTACTATTGCAGTCGGAGAAGTAGTTATTATCAAACCAGGCGAAAAAATTCCACTTGACGGAGAAGTGATTGAAGGTAGTTCAAGTTTAAATACAATAGCACTAACAGGAGAAAGTGTTCCCAAAGATGTAGCATTTGGAGATTCTGTCATATCTGGTTGTGTAAATATTTCGGGAGTATTGAAGGTAAAGGTGAATAAAACTTTCAGCAATTCTACTGCATCCAGAATTTTGAATTTAGTAGAAGAAGCAAGCGAAAGCAAATCAAAAAGCGAATCTTTCATTCGTCGCTTTGCACGTATTTACACACCTATAGTAGTTATTTCTGCACTCTTTTTAGCGTTTATTCCGCCATTTTTTGCTACAAGCTATACCGATGCTTTATTTACTTGGCTTTATCGTGCACTTACATTTCTTATTGTAAGTTGTCCATGCGCTTTAGTAATTTCCATCCCTTTATCGTTCTTCTGTGGTATTGGTGGGGCTGGACACGTTGGTATTCTTATAAAAGGTGGCAATTATATGGAAGCTTTAGCACGCACCAAGACAATTGTATTTGACAAAACTGGTACGCTTACTCGTGGAGTTTTTGAGGTTGAATCCATTCATCCAAATAATATTTCGGAACAGCAGCTCTTGCATCTTGCAGCCCATGTAGAGCAATATTCTAATCACCCTATTGCCACTACATTATGTAATGCCTACAAAGACAGCTCTTGCGATTGTAAAGTTGAAAACATAAAAGAAATTGCCGGACAAGGTATTTCTGCCGAAATCAACGGCAAAAATGTATGTGTAGGAAATGAAAAAATGATGAAATCAATTGGAGCAGAAATAGCAAATTGCAACAAATGTAATCACTTCAAAGGTACCATAATATATGTTGCGATAGACGGAGTATATGCTGGACACATCATTATATCCGACCAAATAAAAACTGATTCCGCACACGCTATTACAACATTAAAGGAAGTAGGAATAGAAAAAACTGTAATGTTAACAGGCGACCACAAAGAGGTTGCAAACTTTGTTGCTGAGCAATTAGGTATAGATGAGCATTATAGTGAACTAATGCCTGCCGATAAAGTTGAACATGTAGAACGCCTGCTTAACGAAAAATCTGCAAACAAAACTCTTGCTTTTGTTGGCGATGGAATAAACGATGCTCCAGTATTAGCTCGAGCAGATATTGGTATAGCCATGGGAGCACTTGGAAGTGATGCAGCCATAGAAGCTGCAGATGTAGTTTTAATGGACGACAAACCTTCAAAAATCACCAAAGCCATCGGTATTTCTCGCCGAACGATAGGCATTGCACGCCAAAATGCAATATTTGCTATTGGAATTAAGGTTGCCGTACTTGCACTTTCTACTTTTGGTATAGCAACAATGGGAATGGCTGTTTTTGCTGATGTGGGTGTTATGGTGGTTGCTGTTCTAAATGCTACCCGAGCTTTAAAAGTAAAATAAGTATATTCTTTTAACGTCTTAAAAAAGAATATGCCAATACAAAAAATATAATATCTAAAATCAAAATCGAAAGCGAATGCCTTCATATTGCAATTTATGCTTTATGAGGGCATTTTTTGTGCTTTTAAATCGCTTTATTCAATATAAATAACTACTTTTGCAAAAAATAAATAGACTTATTAAATGGGTATAACAATTTCAAAAAACGTACTTTATCGGGAAACTTTAGATTACATTATGATTGCTATCGGGTGTATCTCGTATAGCATTGGTTGGACCATCTTCTTACTTCCAAACGACATTAGTACGGGTGGTGTAGCAGGTTTATCATCTATTGTGTTTTGGGCATTCAATATTAAAGTCTCATATACCTACTTTTCTTTAAATGCACTCCTATTGGTTGTTGCCTTAAAAACGCTTGGTTGGCGATTCTGTGTCAAGACTATTTATGGTGTAATTGTAATGACCATCTCGGTAGGATTATTACGAGAATATGTTCCCGACCCTACAATCATGAAAGGAGAACCATTTATGGCAGCTCTCATCGGTTCTTTATTTTGCGGAACAGGTTTAGGATTCTGCCTATCTTATAATGGTAGTTCGGGTGGTTCTGATATTGTTGCAGCCATTGTTAATAAGTATCGAGATATTTCTCTTGGTCGTGTTCTCGTCTTAGTTGATACGTCTATCGTTACATTAAGTTATGTAGTACTAAAAGATTGGGAACGTGTCATCTATGGTTATCTTTCTTTAGTTATTGTATCTTTCGTGTTAGACCAGGTTGTAAACTCAGGAAGACGTTCTGTTCAATTCCTGATTATCTCAGAGAGATATAATGAAATTTGTAAGCAAGTTACGGAAACTCCGCCTCATCGTGGTTGTACCATTATTGACGCTCATGGATATTACAGCGGACAAACAACAAAAGTTGTATTAGTTGTTACACGCCAACGCGAAGCCAGAGTGCTCTACCATCTTATTAACGATATAGACCCACAAGCTTTTGTAACTCAAAGTCAGGTAATGGGAGTATTTGGACAAGGATTTGATAAATTCAAAATAAAAAGCAAAAACAATAATAAAAAATCAAACGAAGCAACTGCTTTAAAAACAGAATAAAGAAATAAGGTGTGTCAAAATAAAACTTGGCACACCTTATTTCTTTATTAAATGCATCTCTTCCTTTTTATCTAATTCAATGCCAAATTAAAAAGATATCGTTTTTCTCAAAGCGTCAATTCTCTACTTTACTATCCAATTCTTTATGTTTTTCCTCTATTTCCTCTTCTATCTTCTTGCGCTTTTGTTCAGCAATAGTATTGTTATATGCACGCATTATGGGGTCTTCCGTATTGATTCCATCAAACTTTTTAAATATCTCGCGTTGTTTTTTAACGTGTTCTTTATCGCGTCTAAGACGTTTGTCTAACATTAAGCCTACATCAAATTCTCCTAAAGCACGTTTTGGAGCCTTTTCAAGAATATCGCGCTTAGGCATTTGTTTTAGCAATTCTCTTCCATTTACAGTATGCTTTCCCCACACAATAACTTCTCCAAGAGACTGCTTTTCAGGAAAAAGGAAAACAGTATCCCTCTGCACTTCTTCTCGCAGTAAAGTTTCGGTGTGATACTTAGACTTAGAAAAAGTTGCAGACGTATAAATGTCAGGTAGACTTATAAGACCTCGATAATCTGTTTTACCAAAGTGTTTTCCATCTACCGAAATAGCAACATCACGTATAGGCAGACTGGTTACGCCATCGCAAACTTGCACTTGTTGGGCATGAACGCCAACAACACACATGAGAAGTACAACCAGTAGAAAAGTTTTATGTTGCATAGGTGGTCTATTTACTTTTGCAAAAGTAGAATTTATATCTCAAACTGTAAGCATTCTATCTTGCAATTACTTGTAAAAATCACAAACAAAAGTAAACTATCATCAAACTATAAATAGAATATAGCTTCGTTTCCCATATTGAAAAGTAAGTCAAGAATACTTAGATTGGCTTGGAAACCAATTTTATGTTCATACACTTGGTAGTAAGGTTTAGGCACGAATTCAATATCAACAAGCGGACGCTTCGGTCGTATTACTTCTCTAAAATCAGCATAAGGCAGAGCAGCTTCATCTGTTTTACCCATTGGTATAAATTCATCCGTTGAACGAATATCAGGCTGTATATCAAGCAATTCACACATTTTATGGGTAATTCCCATATTAAAATCGAAAAGAAACTTCCACTTCTTTTCATAGAAAGGGCGAATATCGTCTTGGTAATACTCAAAAAACGGACTTTCTCCATAAGCAGACTGCAAAGCATTCCAATGCTGATGACGCCAATTATCATGATCACTGATGCAAACATCGTGCATTTCGCACTTCACATCATCAAACTTTTCAACAGGAATTGATAAGGTTTGCACACCGTTTGCCGTAGCAATTACACAACGATTACGATAGGTTTGCTTCACAAAATTATCGTGTTGCTCTATCCAACACACATCATATCGGTTTAGTTTCTGAAACCATTGAATTGGTGCAAAGTAAGCAGAAGAAAGTAATGCTGGCATAATCAAGTCATTATAAAATCGTAGAGAGGTAAAAAAGAAGATAGCATTGCCTCAATGGTCTGATGGAATCAGATTTATAGACAATGCTATCTTGTTTTCAATTATGTTGTTACTTTATATTATCAACCCATGTAAAGAGTCTACTCCAACGTATGCCTCCTAATCCGCGACGATCGGGATCGCTTGACCACCAAATAAACAATGGTTTACCTACAATATGGTCTTCTGGAACAAAGCCCCAATAACGACTATCAGCAGAGTTATGGCGATTGTCTCCTTGCATCCAGTAATAGTCCATTTTAAATGTGTACGATGTTGCTGGTTTTCCGTTGATGTAAATCTTTCCGTTCTTTACTTCGAGAGTGTTGCCTTCGTAAACTTTTATGCAACGTTCATAAACTGGCAGGTTCTCCAATGTAAGCTTAATGCTCTTTCCCTTTGCAGGAATCCAAATAGGACCCAAATTATCGCGTGTCCATGTTTTCCAACCCAAGTCGGAATTGCGTGGATAATTAGAACCAGAGTAGATATCTTTGTCTGTTACATAACGCATTGATTTCACAATACCACGTTGTTTTAAAGCATTTGCAGCATGTTTGGTAAGTGGCATATAGCCATCGTATTGCAATGCTGCCTGATTTAATACTAATCCTTGCTCAACATCGTAACCATGAAGACGGCTCAAGCTTTGAATATCCTCGTTACTAATTCCTAATTCCTTGCGTAAGTCATCGTATTGCTCGCCCATTAAGTCGGCAGCAGTTACATTATTAAACTTAACCAAGTAGGCATATTGTACATTTTCAGGTTCTTTGTTTGGCTTTCCGTCCAAATATACAATTTTATTCTTTATCTGTAGGGTTTGTCCTGGCAGACCAACGCAACGTTTTACATAGTTTTCACGACGATCAGTTGGACGCGACTCTATATCACCATATATGGATGCATTCTTCAAAAGATAGTTTCTACCAAGCGTATAAGCTTTATCGTAAAAAGCTCGTTGCTGCAATGCATCTTTCTGAGTAGCTGCAAGTTTTGGATTTTGCTGCATTAACAAACTTGTACCTGTTTCGTAAACCATACGATAATAGTCATCAGCTTGATACTGAGGCTCGCTCATTATAGTATCACCTGCTGGATAATTGAATACTACAATATCATTCAGCTTAACTTTTCCCAATCCTGCCACACGACGATATTCCCAATGTGGAAATTCTATATAGCTCTTCATATTAAAGAACGGCATTGTATGCTGTGTAAGCGGCATTGTAAGCGGAGTTTGTGGAATACGAGGACCATAACTCAACTTCGACACAAAAAGATAATCGCCTGTTAGCAACGACTTCTCAAGAGAAGAGGAAGGAATTACATAGTTCTGGAAGAAGAATAAATTGATAAAGTAAACTGCTACAAGAGCAAACACAATAGCATCTACCCAACCCATAATAAATCTTACAGGACCGTCTGAGTTTTTCCACCATTGCCACTTTATCTTCTTCGTAATATACACATCGAAAATAAAAGGCAACACTATAAGTCCTAACCAGCTTTTCACCCAAAAAAGGAAAGCAAGGTAGAGCACTGCTACAATTATAAACTTTGCCCACTGTTTTTTGGGGTTGAGTTTTGCTTTTTCTTTGTCAATCATAGAATATAAAATTATACTTATGTCAATCCCACATTGTGGGTGCTATTTTTTAAAATTTAAATAAATCGTTTGTAGATAACAATCCGCTATGTTCCTTTGTATATTCGGCAGCCAAAACTGCACCCAAAGCAAAGCCTTTTCGGTTGTGTGCATCATGCGTTATAATAATGCCATCAGCTTCAGATTCGTAACAGATGCTATGAATTCCAGGAACTTCGTCTCTACGAAGGGAAGCAATAGGAAGAACGTCGTTAGCCATTGGTTCGGCATCAGTAACAGTGCCATCAGCTGCAATTTGTTTTCCTTTAGCCCATTTTGTCTTGCGGTCGATATTTTCCAATATATCTTCTGCCAATGTAATTGCAGTTCCTGAAGGTGCATCAAGTTTATGAATATGGTGCGTTTCTTCCATCTCCACATCATATTGTGGATATTGATTCATAATCTTAGCTAAATAGCGATTTACTGCCGAGAAGATAGCTACTCCGATAGAAAAGTTGCTTGCCCAAAATAAGGTTTGCCCGCCTTCTGTACAAAGACGTTCTACATCTGCTTTATGTTCGTGTTGCCAACCCGTAGAACCACTAACAACCTTTACATTATGTGCAAAAGCTTTTAGATAGTTGCCATAAGCTGCCGTTGGAGTTGTAAATTCTATAGCAACATCGGCAGTCGCAAATGCTGGAGAATCAAATTCTTCTTGGTTATCTGCATCTATTTTGCAAACTATTTCATGGCCACGTTCAAGAGCAACCTGTTCTATCATACGCCCCATCTTGCCGTAACCTATTAATGCTATCTTCATCCTTCGATTTTAATTTGTATCGTTCTACTTTATTGTAGAAACGTTATAAAAATACCTTTAAACTACTGCAAAGTTAGCAGAATTAGTAGATAACACAAAAAATATTCATTATTTTTAATGCTTTCACGGCAATTCAGCAATCATTTCCACCTACTTCTTATTCTCAAGCATAAAGATGCTTAGGGGCTACCTACTATGAACAGCAATTACAACTTGACCTACATACCAAAAATTGTTAATCTTCTTTCTACGCCATACGGATTTCTCCCCTACTCCCAAACATCTTTTTTCTACATTTAAGCAGTTTTTCTTCAACTCACCGCGAGTCTCTATTTTCGTACATGCTTAAAATATTTCTCCTAAAATTTGCTATTATCATATTTTCTATATACCTTTGCATCGCTTTACCGAAAGCATATTAATGCCCAGATGGCGGAATCGGTAGACGCGCTGGTCTCAAACACCAGTGGAGCAATCCATCCCGGTTCGATCCCGGGTCTGGGTACGAGGTAAAAAGCTAAGTAGTTTATTATTAAACACTTAGCTTTTTCTTATTTTATAAATGTTCCCAAAATGTTCCCAATCAGAATATTATGGGATTAAATAATAACCTAATATAAACCTATAAAATGGAAAAGTAGAAAAATTCAAGAGTCTCTGTCAAGAATTACAGAAAAGAAAATTAGATTTAGACAAAGAAGTCAACAACTATGTTAATATTGCTACAAATCTTAATAAGATTGGCATATATGTAATACAGAACGGAATTGTTGATATAAATAGCCAATTAAATGATGAAACAAAGCTGAAAATAGAGGATTATCTTCATGAAGTTGAGGGTAAGGTAAAAGAGCAAGCGGACTGGATCAAAGAAAGACAAAATGCCTTTAATGAAGCACTTACGGAAATTAAGGGTGTACTACAGAAATACCTTCCACAATCGTTTCTTGATTACTCTATCAAGGAAATACAGAATATTGCTATGTATAATGATTTATTAGCTATTGAACGTGGAGAATCCATTATAAATGATATAAAATCATCTCTTAAAACTGATTAAGATAAAGACACGAAAATGGTAATATGTCAAAACACTGTTTAGAACAAAATGCACTATCACTTGTATAGCTCAACTTCAACACACATTAAATGAAAAAGGTGCAAACAATCCTCTAATAAGAATTAATTTTGTACTTTTGTGCCGTATTCTTCGGGGCAGGGTGAAATTCCCTATCGGCGGTATAGTCCGCAACTCCTTTTTATAGGACTGAATTGGTGTAATTCCAATACCGACAGTTATAGTCTGGATGGTAGAAGAAACTGTGATGCTTAACTTTCCGTTAGGCATTTCTTTGGCTATTTATTTTCCCGAACATACATAATTGACACTATTAATTAAAGTTATGATTATGGCGAAAGTAAATTTCAAGAATCTTACAAAGTTAAAATTAGCCCTTAACTTCATAAGGGACAAGATTAAAAGAACTTCCTCTATAAAACGAGGGGTTGAAGTCCAAATGCCTACTTCCTATGGTAAATTTAAATTAATTCCTTTCTTGCAGATTGGGACAAAGAAAGAGCACGTTGTACTTTTTAAGGGCAATTTGACAGATGATAGCCCGCTCCTCGTTAGAATGCACTCAAGCTGCGCTACGGGAGATATTTTTTCATCGATGCGCTGTGATTGCGGAGAGCAATTGCATAAAGCAATGGAACTCATTGAAAAAGAGGGAAGAGGTCTAATTCTTTACCTCAATCAAGAAGGAAGAGGTATTGGATTAATGGAAAAAATGAGAGCATACAAACTTCAAGAAGAAGGTTTTGATACAATTGAGGCAAACTTAAAGTTGGGACATAACGCAGATGAGCGTGATTATAGTATAGGTGCTGAAATATTAAAACAATTAGGGGTTACAAAAATCCGCTTATTGACCAATAATCCAGATAAGTCAATAAGCTTGTCACGTTGTGGAATAATAGTTACTGATACTATTCCTTTAGAAATTGCTCCAAATAGCTACGATATAAAATATCTTATGACAAAGCGAGATAGAATGGGGCATAAATTACATTTATAGAAAAAATACCGTATAAGCAATATATAGAAATATTTCCTTATACGGTATAACTAACATTTACAATATAACTTTCAACCAAAAAGAGGAAGGAACACAATCTATCTCCTTATTCCTGAATGCTGTGTGGGTTGTTGCATAAGGTTTTGTTTCTCTTTCCATTGCTCATATTTCATTTTAAACCAATCTACCACCGGTAGTTCATCAATAAACAACTGCCATTTGTTCTTGCGCTCTGCACGAACTACATTCTTAATATAAGCAACAGATTGTTCGGTATCAAACTTGCGATTATGCTGCTTAGAATAAAGCGAGCCACTGAAACTGACCTTTTTGAAACATGCAATGGCTCGTATCAAGTGCGTAGCAAAACCCATTTGCAAACATTCACGCACGATAGCCTTAATATCAGCAAGGTAAGGGATAAGTTCTTCCAACTTTTTATCTTCCGATTGCTTGTTAGTAGCATATTGAGCTAACTTGTATTTTAGGGTCTCCACCTGCTGTTTATACACCATTTCTGAAGTTGTCATTTGCTTTTTGAGCGTAGAGATATTCCCTTCCAAAGTAGTCTTATCTGCTTTAAGCTGCTTATTTTCTTCTTCTAATCGCTTTACCTTATTACTTCCGAAAAGAGAAGATACGCTATCAGTAATGGCTGTTGTTGCATTTACGGCAGAGCTTTTGAGTTTTTCCATCTTAATATCCCGTTTTACCTCTTTGAGTTCCGACTGTAACTGTCCCTTGTTCGTTTCAAGTGTTTGTAGTTCGCTTTGCAGGTTCTCTGTTTCCCCAATGAGTGATTTATAATACTCTGAGGTAGAAATGTGTTTAGCTTCCGATCCGTCAATACCACGTTCTAAGCCATACTTATTCATCAGTTGAGCATAGCTATCTTGATAATTCTTTAATTTATTCCGTACCATCACATCATCAGCGCACAACCGAGTTGTACCAGCTTTCTTCTTTCGGTACTTCCGCTTACCGCTCTCTTCCTCTTTCTTGGCTTTCCTTCGCTCACAGGTAACAATAGGTACAATCGTAGCATGGATGTGTGGCGTGTGTTCATCCATATGCAGGACTGCCGACACCACATTATCTTTGCCGTATGTTTCCTGTAACCATTGTATATTGTCTTGACACCAACTATCAAGTTGCCCTTTATCCTCTATACGTTTCATATCCTCGAATGTACCTGTGAGTAACACACGGATAGCCCTTACTTGGTTCTTACCAATCTTGCGAGTGATGCCAGCCGTATTGATGCGATGGCTTATTGCTTCACTTCGGGAGTGGATTCCATCAGGAAACTCAATGAGTTCTTTGTTTAGATGAGTGCGACTTTCATCTGCATTCTTAGGATGAATAGTGCGCTCTATATGAGCAGACATACCCGTGTCGGCTCCTTTTGCTTTCTCTAAATGTAGTACTGCGTATCCCATAGTTGTCTTGAATTATTTGGTTTTAAGTTTAGGTTGATGATTCTCTTCGGGGTTTCAAAAGGGGCTTCCCCTTTGCTCATTGGTCATTTTTAGCAGAGGAGTGTAACGGCTGCGTAAAGAAAATGCCCTAATGAGCTATGGTATTTCGCTTGTGAAATATCCATAGGGCAGTAAGCGAGGAGTTATAGCCCTTTTCCCTTTCGTTGTTGTTGAGTGGTAATAGGCTTGTCACAAAGTAGGTCGTTAATGTCCTTATACTTTGAGTAAGCCACGGAGCCATCTTCTACCTTTGCACCTAACTCTTTAGAGAGTTCAACGTAGGCTGTTTGACCAGCCCTATCGTTGTCGAAAAGACAAACGATGTGTGCGTAGGAGGCTAAAAAGCTCTTTACCTTTTGCAAGTTGGTGACAGAGTTAAGGATAATAATGTCCGAAACTCCAGCTGGCTTGCCATCATTAAGGGTTAAGATACCCTTGCCTTGCTTTTGCAAGGTCATATAAGAAAGGTAGTCCATAAAACCCTCAAATATCAAACAGATGTTGGCTTGCTCTTGTGCCTTGACAATTGTAAATGATTTAGGTGCTATGCAGCCTTTGAAGAAAGAGTTGCGCAGTTCGTAGCCACCAATCTTGTTAGCAAAGCCTATAGCAAAGTAGGTTTTATCCTTATAGGTAAAATGTAGTTCTACACATTCCTTTTGAGCTATCGCAATATCCACTTTGCGCTCCGCGAGGTAACGAAGTAAGGCAGGGTGAGATAGTTCGCAGACTTCTATGTTCTTAAAAGCAGGTTCTTCTGGAGTAGTAATCCTTGTAGGTTGGTAGGAGTGATAGTTCATAGTGGATATGCCTGGAGCTGACTTTTCTATTTGTGCAAGCAGATAGGAAATATCTCTTGAATGATATAACTCTTCTGCAAGTGCGATGATACTACCACCTTTGCCAAGTCCGAAGTCATACCAAAGGTTGAGCTTTGTGTTTACCTTGAATGATGCCTGTGTTTCGTTTCTAAATGGCGATTTATAATATAACTTCTCGCCACTAATTTTGATAGGTGTATGCCCTATACTTTGCAGAAAGTCCTGCAATTTGATATGTTTTGCTGTTTCAATGTTCATAATTGTACGGCTTAGATGTTGTTGGAAAATTGATGATTTGATGAGTTTACTTGTAAGTGCTTGATAATGAGTGTTTATATTATACATCAACTCTTCATCAAAAAAATAAACTAAAGGGGAAGTGATGCTTGTGCAACTATATCTTTACTTCGTTATTTCACGGTTTCATCTTATCACTATTTACCAGATAAGATATTTTTTCTTGGGGAGCAAGTTGTACTTTTGTGCAGACAAAAGTGCTTGCTACTTCAAGAAGTAGTGAAATCGCTACTCTATGTTCTCAGGATTTACTGCTTACCAAAAGAGAAACTTGGCACCATAGTACACTATTTCTCTTTTGGACAGCAATTATACACTTCATCCATGATTTATTTCTGATGGATTTCTGATGAGCATTTATTCTCCTTATATTCAGTAGCTTATATTCTTGTTTCATCATTTCATCAAAATAATAGTATTTATTTCTCTGAAAGTTGTTCGAGAGTGACGGTGTAGTACCTGCCCATTCTCCTTACATCGGAATAATAGTTTGGGCGATTGAAGTCTATCTGGTAGGTGGTGTAGCAAAGTGTATTGCTTGCTGGCTGCAATTTCCAAATATCTTGTACTATCTTTCGCACATGGCTTTTCTCAGCTTTCACTTGCGTATAGTTGAGTAGCGTAACTATGTCGTTTAGGCAGAAAGAATACTCTTTAATATTCATCTGCTTCATGATGTCAATGGCAAGTTCTGCCATTTCAATCTCCAACTTGTTACGATTGCTCCTAATAATTCGTTTTAAAGCTGGTGTTTCCGTGAGTTTAGGATTGAACCACATACGGCTTTCTTCTTGGGTACTTAGTGTGCGATGCTGGAGAAAAAATAGGAAGGCAGGTATTTCTTCTTTGAGCTTCTTGAGAAAATCCGTATCATCAGATTGCAGCTTTTCTATTTTTCTCACCCAATAGCGGGTTTCTCCCATGTCTATGATAAGAGGGAGATACTCGTTGTTGGAGCAGAGTACAAATTTGGAAAAGAAAGCTATTTCAGAGCGGTCTTTTCCTTTGGCCTCCACCTTGTAGGTATGTGTGGTACTTAGGTTCTTTAGTCGTTCACTGTCTTCCCTACGGTTAAGCAGCACTTCATCTACTACGATGATGAGCTTTCCTGCCCAGTCGGCATTGAACTGACTGCGGAAGTCTTCATTGGTGTTAAAGGTTACATTGTCCTTAAAAATGGCTTTAAGGAAGTTGAGAAAAGTACTTTTACCAGTATTGCGCTCCTCTGATACCAACAGAAGAATAGGTAATTTCTGAATGGGCTTTAGATAGAGCAGCTGCAAATAATCCATTCCTAACTCGTACTGTTCACCAAATATATGCGATACAAGGGCTTCTATGTGTGAGAATGTTCCTTCTTTGGGCTCATGGTCTATCGGCTCATAGAGATTGAGGAAGTTTGCTACAACTGGTTGATAGTTCACATGGTCTGGCAAGGTACAGAAGCCATTGTACTTAGGTACACTTGCCATAAAGTCCTTGCCATGGTCTTGGCGCAGCGTTTCGTTGTTCCATACGATACGCTTGCGTACAAAGCCACCTCCTAATTTGGGTTGGTCTACCAATTTATATAAGGTGGTACCAACTCGGATATATTCTTCCTTTTCCATAGTATTAGATTTTTGAGGTTGCGTTACCTAAGATTTTCTGCACATCAGACATTCTGTATCTGACCTTGTTCCCTACCTTTATAGGCTTCAGATAGTTCTTCTTGCCCCAATGCCATAAGGTAGCATCACAGACTCCACATAATTGTTTTACTTCTTCCTTAGAAAGAAAGCGTTCCTTACGTGATTCTTCAACGATGGTTGTAAGTTCGTCTTTTGCACGGTTAATAAGGTCGTTGGAAAATGCCAACAAATCCTCACCAGACACCTCTAATCGCACATGTGCGTTAGAGCCTTGAATGATAGATAAAATATCGGTCATATTTTTTAGACTCCACCAGCTTGTTTGACTTCCTGTTGTCGGTGGCTTGCAAACAAAAAGTCGCCACCTCGGTTGAGATGACGACTGCAAATTTATATCGAAAAATGATTGATTTTCAACGAATTGCAAAACGCTTAATTCGCTTAAATATTAAACGAATTAAACGAACTGTTATTAGGATAAAAAGGTCTTGAATTCATCTATTGAAGCACGGTCTTCTCCCTTATCCATCAACCTAATTCCTGTTTTTCCAATAGTCTCTGAAAGCTCTTTATAGGCATTTTGAACACCACGAAGTCCCACTAATTGAACGTTGTAATAGTCGGATAATGCTCTATGAAATGGCGCAATATCACATTCGTTAAGTAAGCCCCGTTCTTCCAAAGCAATTTTGAGATAAACAATATCTTTCTCTTTTGGCTTGGTTAATATTCTATTCCTTATCTTAGAAAGCAACTCTTCGTTTGCTTCTGGCTTTAAAAGTTCCTTCAAATTCCTTTCATCCTTTGGTCTGCCACGCTTCTTGTTGATAACATTGTTACTGTTACCATCAGAAGTTTTCGCTTCTTCCAATGCTGATTCAACAATTGTATCTGTGGATAAGGAATGTTTATACAATCTAAATTCCTCCCAATCTTCCTTGGTTCTTTCTCCAGAAGATATACTTTTATGAATAATGTATTTGACCAACAACGACAAAATCCATCTATGAACTCTATTAGTTTTATTATTATGAATAAGGCTCTCACCCTGTTCTACCATACACTCGTAACTTCTGCCATAATACAGCCATGCAAGCATAGCTGGTACAATGGAGTGTTTATCGATGTTATGGAACTCATTCACCAAGTTCTCTGCAAGATTTGAATTAGTCAAGATACCTTCCAAGGAAGAAAAGTCTTTCAGAGTATCGTTAGATATTCTCTTTTTTACAGCATCTTTGTATTTGGGAACTAACCTCACTACTAACATGAACACTTTCTGAAATCCTGCACTATCCTTACGGTTCATTTCTTCAACAAATGAACCATACTCTTTAGGATGTGTATCAAGCCACTCTTTTATTAGGCATTTAAACTCTTCAAATTTATCTGTCATACGGATTTAGTCTAAGATTTTAACCAAGTCTTTCTTCATTTCTTCATCAATATCTCTGTATCGCCTAAAGGCTTTACTTCCCTCTTTGTGTCCTGATAACGCTGAAACCAAATTAGGGTCTTTTACTTTCTTGTAGATATTGCCGATAAATGTACGTCTTGCTAAATGGCTACTTGCAACCTCGTACAAGGGTCGCTTCACTTCTTCATGAGTCAATGGATCCAGAATTGTTACTATCCTATCAACTCCAGCTTCCTCGAAGATTCGCTTGATAGCTACATTATATTTCTGCTCGGATATGAATGGGAACAACTTTGCTCCCTTATAGTCATTGTACCGTTCCAATATAGCTTTAGCTTTATTATTCAAAGGAACTCTTACCGTTACAGGATTACCCTCTCTGGTCTTTTTGGGAATATACTCAATAGCTTCATTCACGATGTTTCTTCTCGTCAACCTATATAAGTCACTCACCCTACAACCTATCAAGGTCTGAAAGATAAAGATGTCCCTCTGAATGGTAAGCTGTGGATGTGCGGATAGGTCTGCATCAAATATTTGGTCACGTTCATCCAGTGTAATATAATAAGGTGTACCATAGGTACATTCATCTAATGGGAACTCGTCGAAAGGACGATTTGTTGTTATCTTTCTATCATAACACCAAATAAAGAACGTCCTTATGCGAGAAAATCTATCTATCAAAGTGTTCTTACCTCTTGGTAATGGAACACGCTTCTCTGGAAACGCTTCATATAGCTTGGGATATTTCTCATAATAGATATGCTCATTTTCAAAGAAATCCCACATATCCCTTAAAGTGTTAGAGGTTACATCATCTACATCAAGAATAAAATCACGATGTCCACGCTTTACGGTCTTCACATACATTTCATACCGTGCCAGTGAACGCCTAATAACCTTAAAGTTCTTTACTCGTACTGCTGATAGTTTATGTTCTATCAGAAATTTATCAAAGAGTTCCAAGAGTTTTGGCTTATTTTCCTGCATCAACTCTTCTTCCGTTTTGTAACGATTAGGATGATGGTACTTGTTGATAATCATTGCCAGCCATTCACTATCTGCTTCTTCTGTATATTGCTCTGTAATTACTGACACAATATCTTGTATACTCTGCGCCAAATGTAATTTATTCTCTTCAGAAATCAGCGCAACACGGTCTTTGTAGCCTTGCTTCTCACTACTCCAATGATTGGGATTAATTACAAGCTCACTTGCAGCCTTAATGTCTTTCTTTCCGTCACGCAAACGAAAATAGATAGTAGCCATACTATCCGTATCATTCTTTTTTGCAGTCTTTCGGATGAATGCAGTAACCTTCATAAATCAATGCTTTTAGTTCTGCTGCAAAGATACATAATTGTTCCCAAATTGTTCCCAATCATCCTAAATTTATTTTTATCACTTTCAACCAAACTAAATTAATTATTACTTTATTGCATTGATTGTTAGTTATTTATATTAAATAATGAGATTTAATAGGATTAAATAAGATGTTCCCGTATTTAATATTTCAAATGCGGGTCTGGGTACAATATAAGAAAAGGAAGTAATTGAATATCAAAAGATATTGTTACTTCCTTTCTTTTTTGTAGGAACATTGCAGAAAGTTTTTGTAGCATGTTTCTTTTTATTGATATTTATGGTGAATACGGCTATTTTATAGGATAAGAAAAACAAGTGAAATTAGCCTTAATTAAATCATAATTACCAACTCCAAAATTTTATATTATAAAAATAAAAATCATAATTATAAATTTTAATTTTATAATAAAAAACTTCATGGTTTTTCATTATAAATTTTTTCGTGCTTATTTTAGCTCTCTCTGAGAGAGGGGGTGTTTACTCTTTGAAAGTCTTTATTTCCTCTAAAAAAATGGGATATATTAGCTCATTATCATACGAAAAACGAGAAAACAAGTTGAAGGAATAGTGCGTAAGAAAATGAAAAAATCTGAAAGAATGAAATAGCTGCACCACAACGTTACATGAACTTTATTTCTTATTCTTTGGTTTGGATATAATTATAGCGTAACGAGTTTTTGTTTATTACAAAGATGATGTTGTAGTTCATAAAGGCTACTTTGCTCGGTTACGCCAACAAACAGAATTTTATCGGCAATATCACAAATATATTTATTTCTTACCAATGCTGTTTCTTTCGATTGTCGAACAGAATTACTGGCTGAAATAATTAGTAAATGGTTTTGCTCTAAGGCAGTTTCCAAATCTGCTGGAATAACTTTATACATTCTTCGTGCCAAAACAAGTATGATGGGCTGACTGCCTTTCAGCAAAAAATGAAGAACATCTTTTTCTAACTTGCTACAAAATCCGCTAACAACGCACTCTCCCCTATTACGCATATCGGTAGCCCAATCGTAAACTTTCAGCACTGTTCCCGAAGAAATTGTATTCGATGCTAAAAAAGCTACCTTTTTCAGCCGTAACAAGTCTTTATTGCCAAGATATTCCACATTGGTTATCATAGCCCACTCTCTCTATTTTTTTCTATTCGCTGTAACCTTTCTCCTTATCGTCTTTATTTTCTTTGCATAGTGCAATACGTTTTAAATCTTGGTCGAGCTGTTTTATACTCTCAAAATGTTCCTCTCTTCGCTGTTGTTCTTTATAAGCAATGTATTCCTTCGAAGCTTTTTCAACAGCCAATTTATGCGATATTGTACCAGCATGTTCAAGAATATTCTTTTCGTTCAAGGTAAGAATAAGGCGTAGTTTCTGCAACCAATCGCGCATATACATTGGTTTTTCTGCTAAAGCTTGTGCCTCTGCATAAGCAAGAAATTGTTCTACAATAAGTTTTAACTGCCCAATCTCTTTCTCGTTCAGATAGTTCTTACCTATCAGTGTATCGTTTTTGGTAACTTTTCCCTCTTGTTCTGTAGAAGTAAGTCCCATCATTGGCTGCAAAGCATTGGCACGATAATAAACAAGTTCGGCAGCTGTCTTTCCACTAACAGCCCACAACAGTTTATTTTGTACTTCTTTAAAGAAAGCCAATGTCATTTCTGCCGATGGATTATAATCTATACTCGTTGCATATATATCTTTAATTTGCTGATAGAACACTTTTTCGGAAATACGTATCTCTCGAATACGATTTAAAAGTTCTTTAAAATAATTGTAGGAAGACCCTGTTTTGAAACGTTCATCGTTTAATGCAAATCCTTTAATAATATATTCTTTTAATCGCTGTGTAGCCCAAATACGAAACTGCGTACCTTGTTGCGACTTTACACGATAACCAACCGAAATAATAACATTGAGATTATAGAACTTTACTGGTTTATCAGAATTTGCAATGTGCAAATTTTGCACATTGCTATTTTCATTAAGTTCGTTTTCTGCAAATATATTTTTTATATGTTTGGTGATAACACTACGTTCGCGACCAAAAAGCACACACATTTGCGCTTGTGTTAGCCATACAGTTTCTTTTTCAAACCTAACATCTATCTTTATTTTCCCATCTGCCGACTGATAGATAAGCATATTATCGTTATTGCTTGTGTACATAATTCTACTCTTCGTTTAATTCATCGCCCATACGATATTTTATGTCGTAGTTGATAATAAAGTCTAATTCTTCTTCTGTAAAACCATAATGACGGGCAAGAACTTTATCTATTTCGTCAATAATAGGTTTAGAGAGTTTCATATAAAACTCATCATATTCAACGCGTCCTGTTGTTTTATAAACATACACCCTTCTTTTAGATTTATTTTGAACGTCTTTTGTAAGTTCTCGATTTAGCTTTACAAGTTTTTCTTGTAAGGTTGCATTAACATTAAGATTAAAACTATATAATTCAGTAGAATTCAAATTGTAACATGATGAGTGTGTAAGCCACCATACTAAAAATAATGTACTATTGATTATAGCACAGCCAACTTCTTTTTTTTCTTTAGTTGGAAAATTCATTTTTTTAAGATGTCGTGAAATAATTTCTCCATCACGTTCACTGCAAAAATATGGAATAAATGAATGGGCACGCATCCAGTTTATTGGGGCATCATTATAAAGACAGAATTCATGACCAGAATTTACAAACAATTGAACTTTATTTTCCTTTATCTTTCTTGCGATACTAACAAACAATGGACTTGCTATTTTTGGAATAATATTCTGATAAGTATAATCTTCAATGCTGTTATAACGTACTAAGGCATTAAAAAGAATTTTGCGTTCATCAGCCAACCAACGTGTATATTTTGTAGAATATCTTCCTTTTCCTGTATCAGTAGCGATGAAAATTCCCAAACGGAATTTCACACCCTCAAAAAGTTTTTGAGGGTTTGCATCTGCACTTAAGTTTAAGTGCAGATGCAAACCGAATTTCTCATAGAAATTCGTTACAAGTGGAGCCATTCTTTCTGTACTATGTCCACTCAAAGGAACTATCATACTTATAAAGCTTTCTTGTTTCATTATTTTTTTTGAACGTTCAAGTATATAAGCATACAAGTTTCCACATGATATTGTTTTGTATCCAACTAATTTATAAAGGTCAGAAATAGCTATCCCTTGTATTTTCTTGTTATACTCTACATACGGCGGATTACCAATAATCACGTCAAATCCTCCATATTCGTTAATAATTTCGTAAAATTCGGCAAGCCAATGGAAAGGTTGATGTGTAAGAAGCCACTTTTCGTAACTGATATTCGTTTCTACTGCGCCATACATTTTATTGTTTAACAGGTGGTTTAATGCAGAAAGACGTTCGTTTAAGGCGTATTTGGCTTGTTTAAAGTCTACCATTTTATCCGATTGTTGGAGCTGAATTTCTTTAAAACGCTGATAAGCTTTAGAAATTTTCTCCATTTCCCCATTAATTTTTGCCTCAAATTCTTCCCTGTCAAACATATTTCCTTCCGCCAAATCGCGTTTTAATTCGGCTTGTGTGGCATATCCCACAAGTGTATTTCCACAACGAATATTAAAATCTATATCGGGCAAAGGGTCGAGTCCTAAATTTGGGTCGCGTTTATCTACTTCAACTACTGCAACCATCTTTAAGAACAAACGTAGTTTTGCAATTTCTGTAGCTTCAACCATTATATCAACACCATAGAGATTGCGCAGAATAATGCTTTTATAAACAAAGTATTGAATGTTGGAGCGATATTTGTGTGTTATTTCTTGCAACTCTTGTTTAAACAAAAGTGGGTTTTGCGTGTTAAATTCCTTCATTCTGTTGATACAAACCTCGTAAAGCGGTTCAAGAATGTTGAGTGCTGCAAAAAGAAAAGCACCAGAACCACAAGTTGGGTCGAGAATTGTTATGTGTTGTAAGGCAGAATAAAAATGTTTTATAAACAAATGGTCGGGAGTATCGGCAAGATAGTCGGCTACAAATTGCCGAATATCAAGGTTATAGGTTATAAAATCGTTTATAGCGGTTATTTCGCCATTCACTATTTTTTGTTTAATGTTGCTATAACGTTGGCGACGTTCTATGGTTTCTCGCCAAATTTCGGTAGGCAAGGCGAAAGTTTCGGGTGTTTGTTCGTTCCAATGTTTACGACGTTCTGACAAATTTGGCTTTGCAGTGTCTATTCCTTCTGCTATATATTCGGGAAGAGGTTCGTTGCAACCTTTCTTCATTGCATTGTAAATATACTTATCGTTGCTTTCTTGCAAGTATTGCCATAATTTGCTTTTGGGGCGGAAACATTTTTCGTCTTTGCGTTTTACGGCATCCATTAAATAAGGCAAGATGGTGTTTCTGCCAATATATTCGGTAATATCTTCTTTTGTGTAATAAGCTCCCATTTGTGCACGGTCGTTAATATATTGTTCGAATATATATCCTAACACATCTGGGTTAATATCGCGACCAGAAGCAGTGATACGGTCGTCGAGATGCCAATGCCATTTATCGAAAAAGTCGAATAAACTACAAAAAGCCTCATCTGCAATATCTAATTCAGCATAATTGCGCTCTATTTGGTGTATGTCGAACATACCACCATTTAAATAAGGAATACGACCATAAATATTTTCAAACTCAACATTATGTTGTGGTGCGTTTAGTCCGTCGTGAAAAAGATTGACGAGGAAACCTTTATAAAACTTATTAAAGAACCGATTTTCGCCTTCTTGTTGGCGTGTCCATTCTAATTTGTTGCGTAAATAATCTACATCGCCATCTAAGAAACCTTTTCTCTGAATGAAATAACAAAACATTAGTCGGTTTAGCATAACCGATACATACCATTGTTTGTTTTTATTTTCCTTTTCGCCAATATGGTCGTCAATTCCAGTAATAAATTTAGCAAAGTTGCTGTGTTCCTTTTTAAAGCCAGAATAGAAGTCTTTTGTTATTTTCTCAGAATTTACAAGGAAAGCAGCCTGAACTTTTTCTATAATATCGAGAATGTTAGGTTCGTCTTCGAGTGAAAAGGATAGTTTTTCCATTTTTTCAAACAAGAATGCAGCCTTTTCAATAGTGTCGTATTCAATTAAAACAACATCTCTTTTTTCTACTTTCTTTACTGGAGCTATCCAAAGATGATGTAGCTTTTCGGGTAAGAAAAAAATACAAATATAGTTTTCTGCATTCTTTCTAATTTTTTGGTCTATCTTTTTACATACAGCCGATGTTGGTATTTGATTAACTTTACAATTTAGAATTTGAAAACCTTTTCGTTCTGCAATCTGCTCTATATGGTAAGTTGTATCGTCTATGGTTATTTCTGGCAATTGTGTTGCACCTGTTGGATTGTTCCAAAGCATTTCGCTTATAAACAATTCTTTAAAATTGGCTGTAGAGATATATTGATTAAATAAATTCTTTTTCATTTCTTTTAGGCTTTTAATCCCATTGAACAAATAATTACAGGGTCTTTATGTTTTGTTTTGTCTTCGTCTACCCGACAAAGATTTGCGTTTTCGTACATTTCGATAACAGTATCTACAATATCGTCGTGCGTATTTCCTGTACGCATCATTCTTCCAAGGATAAATTTAGAATTCTCCAATAATGGATTATTGTAGATTTGGTCGATAGCAAATTTCAGCAACTCTTTCTTTTCTTGCGTATTAAAAAGAGTAAGTGGTTGTTCGTAATAATGATTCAACAATTCATAGATTTTACGTTTGGTACTAAATCGACTTCCGAGAATTCCTCCAACATTAGTATTTTCGTTCTTAATTCCTTTAACAGCTTTTTCTACTAATGCAAGATGATTTTCCTGTGCTGGTAGGCAAGGTTCGTTTATTGTACATGCCATTGCCTGAAGAATACGATTTTGCGACTGGCTAACTATTTTTCCTTCTGAGTTGTACCAAGTAAGAACATCGAAATCGTTATATGTGCGAGCATAAGTGATAACGCCATTTTCGCTGATATTGGTTGCAGCTTTTGTAGAATAGGCTATATTTGGTATAGCTGGAATTATATTTTTCAGTTTTGGATTGGCATCGGTAGCGTTTTTCCATATCTGATATGCAAAAGAACCTAAGTCTACATCTACATCATCGTCGTCGCCGTCTAAACTTCCACTCTTTTCATTATACATATCACGAAGGTTCTGTTCGTTTCCTTCAAAAAACACTTCGTCGCTACCCACAATTCCTGCATTTTCGTTGATACGTTCGTTAAGGCGCGTACGCAAACTAATGATTTTTTCTACCTCATCGGCTGGGAAAAATGAATAACAATAAATTTTTTCTGAACTTTGGTCGATACGATCTACACGTCCTGCACGCTGAATTAGTCGGATAATAGCCCAAGGTAAGTCATAATTAACAATGATATGAGCATCTTGTAAATTTTGTCCTTCACTTAATACATCGGTTGCTATTAATATACGCAGTTCGTTTTCTTTTTCTATATCTGCTTTATTACTTATGGGCGAAAAGCGTTCTACAATAGATGTTGAATTTTTTGTTGCACCAGTTACTTTCTCGATATTTTTAATTCCTCGTTTTTCTAACTGCTTGTAAATATAGGTAGCAGTATCAGAATATTGTGTGAAAACGACAACCTTTTCATCTTTATGAGTGTTGTTCAATAGCTTTTCTAATTCGTTGAGTTTTTGGTCGGTCTGCGGATTCCATGCTTCACAAAGTTTTATCATAGCGAGAAGTTGTTCGCAATCTTTTTTTAACCCCTGTTTCAGTGTACGTTTGAAATATTTAGAATCAATCCATTGTACATTATTCTTTCCTATCAGTCCATTGTAATATGTTTCTGCTTTTTCCATATAAGCTTTCATATCTTTAGGAATTGTCAGAAGATTGCTGTTAGAAAAAAATTCTTGACTATTTTCTGAATCTGCATTTGCATCGTTGATGTCGGAATCTTCTAAAAAGTCCTCAGGGAATGTATTTTCATCGCTAACTGGCAATTTCAACTTATTGTCGATAGCATAGATATACACAGCATTGCGCAATATGTGGCGATATAATGTGAGCAGAAATGCATAGCCACTACTATCTATACGCTTAAAGAATGTACTTTTACAGAAACCCATCATTTGTGCTCCAGCACGCGAAAGATTATCTATCAAATTACTTTCATACTTTGATGCAGCTTCGGCTTTCTTTTCATCTAAATAATGTGTCAATCCATAACGAGGCAACTTAAGTGACTCCATAAAATCTATCATTTCTTTTGAATAGAGTCGGCTATATTGGTCGCCCTCAACAGTATTAAACTTCACGGCTTTAGGGATACGATCTGGAAAATAAGATTTATGCCCATCTTTGAACTCCAAATATTTACGTTTGTTTTTAGGGTCTGTCTTTGCATAATTCTCCTTAATGAACGTGCGTGTTCTTCGGATAAGGAAAAGTTTCATTAGTTCTTGCCAGTCTTCTTGACATTCGCTTCGTTCAAAGGCTTTTATACTTCTAATAAAATCTTCATGCTTTTCGGCAAATTTCCGTTCTCCGCCAATTGCACGAATATATGCTTCAGGACGAATTCCTAAATCCATATCGTCATCTATAAAAAGTCGAAGTTGGCTACTAAGGTCTTTATATTGCTTGTTGTAAGGTGTTGCTGTTAATAATAAAACCTTACAATCTTGTTTTTGAATAAGATCGCGAATATTGCGATAGCGAATGCCTTGACTATTACGTAGGTTATGACTTTCGTCTACAATAATAAGTTTGTAATAGCGGGCATTATCTACATCAATAGGTTTTGACATTGACATAATATCTGCCTTCATATCGTATTGCTTTCGATACTTTGCCCACATATCTTGCAAATTAGCAGGACAGATAATCAATGTATTGCTGCCAAAAGTGTTTTCGTACATCTTAGCAATGGCACAAGCTGTGATGGTTTTTCCTAATCCTACAACATCGCCTATCATTGCTCCGCCACGTTTCTCATTATTAAGATGGCGTGCTGCTATCTTTACAGCAGTCTGTTGAAAGTCGAAAAGTGCACCTCTAAATTCTGTAGGAATAGAAAATTCTTTAATTCCCGAGCGTGCTTCTTCGCTAAGATGATAAGCTGTTTTTAGATATATATAATAAGGTGGTATTTCTTTGTCGCCTGCCCAACTATTGTCTATAATTTCTATTAACTCTTTGGTAATATCAAGACAAAATTTATCTTCCCAACGGTCATCAAACCAAGAAGCTAATTTTTCGGCACTGTCGCTATCGCCAAATTCTGCATTTAGCTCTCCTTGCTTTGTTAGTCCGGAATAGGTAAGATTGCTACTACCCATAATAGCTTGTATTTTATTGAAATTATCATCTGGACGATGAGCCAGGTATAATTTGGCATGAAGTGGTTCGCGAAGATACAATTTTACACATACTTTTTCGTCTTTCATCTGTGCAGAAAGACGACGAAGTGTAAATTCGTCTTGCTTTGTTGGAAAACCTAATTGTAACTGTCGTCTGAAATCGTGCGCAATAGCCAATTTGCATTGACTAACATAATTTGCATCGGGCAATTGTTGCTCGGTATATAGCTGACGTATTAGTTCATCGGAAGGCTGATGCATACCAATTAATAACCGACATTTACGAAAAATTCTTTTATCATCTTCGTAAACAAAGTCGCCAGTAATTGTATCTACCTGATCTACAACTATATTCCAACCACGTAGATTAAAATATCCTACACAGAAGTCTACTCGTTTTACTCCAACATTGGTAATTATTCCTTGAAGCCCTTCTGTAAATTTGGTTTCTATATTATCGTATATGCGCGCCATATTATTAAAGTTTCGTTGTGCAATAATATTCAGGCTATAAAATTACTCATTATTTCTTAAAGAATCTGTATTTTTAATCAAAAATGTAATTCTACTATAGGAGAATAATAGTTTTCATTCCATTTTATATCTATATCTTTAATTCTGAAAAACTTATAGGAAAAGTAAAATAGGTTAGTGCTGTGTTTGGTTTTTGTCTGATTATTCTTCATTTCAATCAATATAACCTATCTTTGCAGGAAAAATTGCAATTATAAGGTTGTGAACGAAAGAGCAAAACAATGAATTAAAGAATTGAGATTATGATAGATAAAACAAAGCTTGCACTTACTTTATTTTTAGTGATTGTAGCGATAATAACATGCATCAATCCTATTTATCCAGATGAGCAACTACTGCAACATATTGGCACTGTGCTGTTGTTAATTCCGCTAATTACAGATATTTTCAAGAAAAAGATGCCTATGTTGGCATTTGCAGGAATGGTATGTTTTACACTTTTACATATTATTGGCGCACGGTATATCTATTCGTATGTACCATATAAGGAAGTAGCGGTTTCGCTTGGAATTGTTGGTACAGACTTTTTTCAAGATTCTCGCAATCATTACGACCGTTTGGTGCATTTTTCTTTTGGCTTATTATTGTTCCCATACTTGGTATATATCTGCCGAAATTACTTTAAACAGCAGTCATCTATTTCTATTATTATGGCATGGCTGATGGTGCAAACGGGTAGCATGATATATGAAATGTTTGAATGGTTGCTTACTGTTATGATGACAGCAAACGATGCAGAAAACTATAATGGGCAACAAGGAGATATTTGGGATCCACAAAAAGATATGGGTTTAGCATTGTTAGGATCAACAATAATGCTTCTCTTTTATTATGTTTTTGGATGTGCGAGGAAGAGAAGAAGGGAATAATGAGTAAAAACAAAGGGAATTCGGCTGTGTTTACTTAAATATAGAGAAGTTTACACTGCCATAGGTGCGGTGCTCTTTAAAGTGTGGATTTGCTGAAAAATCGTTCTGTTTGCCGTGTTCAAAGACAAATATACCATCGTCAGAAAGTAGTTCTTGCTCGAAAATTAGGTTGGGAATGGTTTCGAGTTCGGGTAAAGCATAGGGAGGATCGGCAAAAATAAGGTCGAATTTTTGACGGCAAGACTTAAGGAAACGGAAAACATCGCCACGAATAAGGATATTATTTTCAACCTTTATTTTCTTCGTACAATCGGCTATGAATCGTGCATGATCGCGGTCTTTTTCTACGCTTATCACTTCTTTACAACCTCTGGAAATTAGTTCTAAGCTGATGCTTCCAGTGCCAGCAAATAAGTCGAGTGCTGTAATATCTTCGAAATCGATATATCCGTTTAGCACGTTAAAGATGTTTTCTTTGGCAAAATCGGTAGTTGGACGTGCCTTAAAAGTACGTGGTATATCGAAGTGTCTGCCTTTAAACAATCCTGTTATGATGCGCATAGCCTAATTCTTATCGTTTCTTTTTAATCTAAATACAACGCTTTTAGGTCGTATGGAATATCATTTCGCTTTGCCATCGCCGCGTTATTGAAGTCGGTTTCTATGTTCAAAATATAGTTCCTACTGATGAATTGCTGTAGTTCACTGCGCAATTCTTCTCGGTTGGGCACATTTCCGACCATATACAATTCGTTATCGCTGCGGTCCATACCCATCAGTTTCCATACATAAAGCAGATAATAGAGTATATCGCTCGTGTTTATTGCTTCGTACGAGTTACTAAATTCAAATCTGTTACGCTGAAATCGCATTACTTCCATGCGCTTATCGTGGAAGAAAACGAAGAGTTTTTGGCGTGTCCCAGTAAACGCTCGCCTATATAAATGCAACCATACAGATTGCATTAAAGGTTGTAAACGTATATCATCGAAATGGTCGTCAACCACCATTTTCAAATCTTTGTTTACTGCAAACACTGCCACAGCGTTTAATTCGGGCAGCACACTCGTTACTATGTCTTCGCTACGTTGCCATTTAAAGGTGTGTTTGTATAGCGATTCCACGTCTTGTTCCCTATATTCGTCTAACGGAACAAGCATCGTGGGCGTGTCTACGACTAATAAAACGCGCTTATAACCACTCTGTAGAAGTTCCGACTTCTTGAAAGCTTCGCGCAAATTGGCTGCTATGGCCATGCTATTATTTAGTTCGTAAGGCTCAAACACGATGTTATCGTCAGCTTGTGGGTCGCCAACTGCAAACAACATGTTACCTTCTCCAATGCGAATGGTAAGGCGTATGCGCTTATCGGATGTGTAATTATCTATCTGAACCATTGTCTATTACTGCTGCAAACTTACACATTTTTTTTCGATTATTCTGCCTTTCGCATTACAAATGTTGCAGATAGCCGTTGCAGGATAGACTTTTTTACAGTCTTATAGTAGGCTTTTCATTCAGCGATGAAGTTGTTTTTCAAGCATTTTACGATACAAAAGTAAGGCGACCCAATAAAAATCGCTAACTTTGCACGGCAAGAAAGAAGTGCATTAAGGAATGATACAAGACGAATTGGTTTACCAAATATTGCAAGATTTCGGCTTTGAGCCTACGCAAGATCAGGGAAAAGCCTTGCAAACTTTTGCTCGTTTTATGACCGACAGAAGCGAAAATGCGGTCATGATACTACGCGGAAGTGCAGGAACGGGCAAGACTTCGCTTGCTGGAGCCATTGTAAAAGCGGTTATCCGATTGCGTTTTAAGGTGTCGTTGTTAGCTCCTACGGGAAGAGCGGCAAAGGTTTTCTCGCTTAATGCAGGCTTATCTGCGTCTACTATTCACCGAAAAATATATCGAGAAAAAGCCTTTAATGGTGCAGATGGTCAATTTTCGCTGAACAATAATATGTTTCGCGACATGCTTTTTATGGTAGATGAGGCTTCAATGATTAGTCTTTCGCAAAGCAATACCACCTTTGGCAGCGGCAGATTGCTCGATGATTTGGTGCAATATGTTTACAGTAGTGGTGCAAACTGCCGTCTTTTGCTCATCGGCGATAAGGCTCAGCTGCCTCCAATAGGCGAAGAAGAAAGTCCAGCACTGCGTTCTGACGTATTAAAATCTTATGGATTGGAAGTTTACGAATGCGATTTGAACGAGGTTTTGCGCCAAAGTCAACATTCAGGAATACTATGGAATGCTACTGCTATACGTGAAATGATTACCCGAAACACAGCAACCCAGCTGCCCAAAATAAAGCTAAAAGGATTTGCCGACATCTCTATTGTGCCAGGAAACGAACTGATTGAGAGTCTTGCATCGAGTTATTCAGCAGTAGGAATAGATGAAACAATGGTCATAACACGTTCTAACAAACGTGCAAACATCTTCAATCAAGGCATTCGCAATACTATTTTGGGTCGTGAAGAAGAGCTTACAACGGGCGATTTGGTGATGGTTGTAAAGAACAAATACTTAGAAAAGGATCGCAGCACCGATATTTCGTTTATTGCAAATGGCGATCATGCGGTGATACGTCGTGTACGTAACATTCGCGAACTATATGGTTTTCGTTTTGCCGACGCCTCTTTAGAATTCCCCGACTATAACAATACTGAGTTAGATACAGTTGTCGTGCTGGACACTCTTACGACGGAAGCCCCTGCATTGACACGCGAACAGAACGACAAACTATTCCAAAGTGTTATGGAAGACTATGCTGATGTGCCCCGAAAAGCCGATCGCATGAAGCAATTACGCGAAGATGCATACTTCAACGCTATGCAAATAAAGTTCGGTTATGCCGTTACTTGCCACAAAGCGCAGGGTGGACAGTGGGCACATATCTATCTCGACCAGGGCTATATGACCGATGAAATACTTACGCCCGACTATATTCACTGGCTGTACACAGCTTTTACGCGTGCCACCGAGCATCTTTACTTGGTAAATTGGACTCAGAAACAAACTGCAGAATAATGGAAATTACGATAGCATATCTTCAAGAAGCCTTTCGAAAATATAACGAAGAGATATTCGAAAACACTCTTCCTATGCCTAATTTAAGGGTCTCTAATGCCAAGCGAAGGCTGGGTTCTATGCACTATCACATACAAAAAGCATGGGGAAAAACACGCCGCAATTTCACTATTGTGGTATCTAACTATTACGATGTGCCACTACCGCTCATCGAAGATACCCTTATTCACGAAATGATACACTACGAAATTGCATACAAAAAACTGAAAGACACATCGGCACACGGTATATTATTCCGCCAAAGAATGGACGAAATAAACAGCAAACACCATCGTAATATTACCATTAGCAAGCGAATGACAGAGCATGCGCCACGCAAAAGTAATTCATCAGAAACCTATTTGGTCTTAGCAATAGAAATGAACGATGGCTCATACCTGCTTAGTTCCGTTGCACGCACAATGCTGGCAGACTTAGAAAGGCAAATAAAAAGAGTGGAAAAGATAAGCAATTACGCTTGGTATATTACACAAGATGCTTACTTCCGCAACTTCCCGAAGGTGCGAACTCTTCGTGCTCGTTCAGTTTCGGCAGAGATTTTTACCAATCTAACTGCTCAAATGACATTGGTAAAAGATAAAAATGGGTGGGTTGAAACGTTGTAAAAGTTGGTTTTTCCAACTTCTTTGACAGATAATCTATACAGGTTTTAAGTCTTCAATCAACATATAGCATGTTCTAAAAACTATATTATTGAGTTTTTAGAACATGTTATTTAGTGGGCATAAGCTATTGGTCGCTTTTTGGAAAGAAGTATTCTTTGTTGGTTTTAATATCGAGCCAACCTTCTATACCATCTTTTTTAATATAATAAAATGACTTGGTGCGTTGCTCTAACTCATCGTACACAGGTTCCTTATCACGTGGAAAGAGTCCCACTTTGCCGTCTTTATAGAAATAAATAAGGCCATCACGGCGCATAATAATAGAATCGTAAACTATTGGAAGCAACGTTTTGCCTTTGAGTTTCAGGACGGGATAGGTTAGGACAGCCCTTACCCAATTGTACAAACGCTTTATAGTTTTCTTGGGATTTACACTTTCTGGCTGCTTATAATCATAGGCAATTATACCATATTTGCCTTTTCTTCCTACTCTTATCCACTCTGGGTACATTTCAATTTCACCAACAATATCACTATTACCATCACGTTCAAACTCCTTATCTCCACTGAGGAAGGAAACAGAATCAGTAGGTTGGCAGTCTGAAAGTATATAGCTTTCACCCACTTCATCGCGTACTCCAGGACCACCAGTATATTTTTTAAACTGATAACTGCCATTTTTCTTCCTCAAACTATATTCCCAATGAGGTACTGTTCCACAGAGAGTCAATCTTAATTTGGTGGGGCTCTTTATCTTATTACCCTTTTCGTCATAGTAAAAAGGGCCGTTTTCGGTAAGCACTTCTATCGTACCGACATTGCAATTCACTACTTCTCGTGCTGCTTTTAAAGCTCCAACATTTAGTTTTTCAAGGTAAAGGTTGTACAAATCAATGCTATTTCCGTTCTTTGCAATGATAAAACGATCATCGTAATTTATCGAATCATAATCTAACTTCAATACTTTCTCCCCGAAACCATTCAACAATTGGAGTTTACCTTCTTCCGTTTTGTGAAGACCAAAGTATCTTTTCGAGTAGAAGTATTGGAAGTCATAAGCCTTAGCATCAGCATATTTCCCTCCTGCATCGGCTAAACTCACAGGTTGATATGCATACTTAAGGTTTATCAACAGGTCGCCTTTGGTAGTTGAAAGCAGTGTATATTCAAAACCACGGGCATGGAACAGCAAAACATTTTTGCCACCTTTTAATTCCAATACAAGTGGTAAGAGGTGATTAGAGCGGTATGCATGCCAAGTTTTAACAGAGTCTGGAACAACAAAAGACTTTATACATCTCTCATAAATGCCCTCTACTTTTTCGTAATACAATTCTTGTACCACAGCAAGGTCGCTTCTTAAGAATTTCAGAACATACTGAGAGGAAGTTTTGTCGCGTTTCCATTCGCCACCTTCCTCTATGTCAAAGGTCTTCCCAATATAGTCTTTAAGAGAAAGAGAACGGAGGTTTTCAACATCAAAAATATAATCATCGTTCTTCTCCATTTCGCTTCTACTTACTGTATCAACTTCAGAACGCATATTCCAGCCTATCAAATACATATCAGAAGACCCATATAAGCGGTCGTTATTTCGACTTGTGGTTAATCTTTTTAGTATATACCTGCCGTCATTTAGCTTCGTATAGATGCTTAGATCATAACCTCCTTTGCTATAACCGATGGCATCTGCTTCGGGCAAAGAGAATCGTTGCTGGGCAGAGATACTTGCTGCAACACAGCAATAGAGGAATAAAAGAAAAATAGTTCTTTTCATAAATTGATATATTTTAAAGACAAAGATAGTAGTTTTAAAAGAAAAATATGACCTATTTAAGAAACTTTAAAACTACAAGACAAAATGTATTAAAGTCTGAAGATAGAACTAAAAGGAAACACAAAATACGTCGAAAGAACACTAAAAAAGTCTATATTTCATGTAAAATAAGGGCCTATATGACAAAAATGTGCTTAAAATCCTTGTAACTATCTAATAATCATTA
>NZ_JABZSJ010000056.1:0-15911 GCF_015262605.1 Prevotella aurantiaca
AATGAAAAAGAGAGCATTTTTGCCCCCTTTCAGGAGTACATTTGACCATTAAGCCTGTTTTTTCAACTCAGGAGTAAAATACTTGCAAAAATCGTCGAATATACAGAATATTTCTATTAAATTTGTATCAGTCACAGGAGTGGGTATTTATTTGTAACTCTTTGGTTTACAAATGTGAAGGTACAAAAAATATTCCACTCCTACAACTTTTAAAACAACTTTCTTATATCGAATTCACGTTCAAATAAGATTGATGACTGTTTGCAACATATAACAATGAAGAAAATTATATTATCAATGGCAGTAAGCCTCTTTATCTGTGCTTGTACAGCCAAAACAGAATTGAAAACAACAAGGAGAACTCCGATAGATAGTTTAGTGGGAAACTGGATATATTACCAATATAATGGAAAACAGTCTGACACAAACCAAACTTTTCACCTTGTATTGAAAAAAATAAAACAAGATACTGTTGTTGGCTACTACTGTAGTACATGGAACAGTGGAAATAGAATAGATTGTTCCACAGAAAATGTGAATAATATAAAAGGTGTTTTCAAAAAAGACACCCTCTATCTCTCTTTTTATGGTTTCTATGACGACGATGCAAGGGGAAACGCAAAAGTTTATAAACAAAAAAATGGTGATGTTATTTGGAAATTAATGGAATGCAAGGGCGTGTTTTACTTACCAGATATGGTGCTATTGACACATTATAATGCAGATAAGTTTCATGCGGAAATTAATGCTATAGACTCCTTAAAAGAAAGGGAGGTGGTTGTAGGAAATCAAACTGAAGTGAGTATCGAAAAAATCTCATTACCTTTTGATTTCTACCAATTTCAGAAAGAACAGGAACTTTATGATATGGGGGAACAAGATGAAATGTCATACCATCCTACCAGTATAGAAGGAAATAAAGAGTTGGAATATACTTATAAAAGCAGATGGGATAAATCTTTACCGAGTCTATTTTATCGCATCAAAACAGGGAAAAAATATCAGCTTGATTTGGTTTGTTATTATCTTGAAAATACTCCGTCACTAATTTACAGACTTATAACATCAGTTAATGAGAATGTAATAGATGGGGTAACAGTATTTTCACAAATAGGAGAAAATAATAGAGATTGGAAAACTAATTCCTTTACCATATCTAAAAATCTTGATATAACTGTGTATAAGAACAAATTACATAAAGATAAAGTTATTAAAAAGGATGTGGTTGATAGATATACTATTGATGATAAGGGAAGATTTATAAAACAATAAATCTTTCCTCCTGAAGTTATATAAGCACTTTATATGCGAGAAGAAGGACTGGTAGTTTACTCTGACAAAGGTTGAGCTTTCACTGACGGACACTCAGGCAGAAGAAGTAAGGAATATGTAGACAGAAAAGACTCAGATCTACATGGAACTTTTTCTTAAAAATGGATTGAGATTTTCACCCTATCAGAAAAACTCCTGAAGATTTGAAAACTATCACCAAAGATACTATTTGCTCTGTTCTTGCTTTTTGGATAAAAAAGGTTACTCTAATTGTTTTCTATATACAGAGTTTAATGTGTTTCCATCTTTATCCTTCCATATAATCCACCCATTATTGCTACTCCCTATACAGAAATCGGCAGCTGTGCTCGGACTATTGAAAGTTATATCTGAAGTTAATGTTTGTTTACCGTTATATGGACGAGTATATTCTTTCAACATTTTCTCACGTTTGTCCTTCCAAGTGAATGATGGGACAGATGAGTTTGTTATAATGCTATCTTTTAGAACTGTAAATCCTTTGCTATGATAGAAGCCTTTTGCATCGCATCCACGCCTTTTGGTGAAGAAGAGATGCTCTTCTTTGGGTTTTACTATGTCAAAGATATTACAACCAATAAAAGATGTGAGAAACTTTACGTCCTCGAAGAATTCTTCCATATCATCTTTACGATATTCTGGAAGATTAGGAGACTTTGGAGTCTGTTTGTTTTCGTTCAATACAAAAGAATTTGAGACCTTTGCTTCTGCTATTGCTTTATGTTCTAAATATTGTACATCTGCCTTAGTCATTGCTGCATCTTTAGAAATAAATAGTAAGGCTTTCTGCCAAAAATTTTTCTTGCTTCAATAAGTCATTTCAGACTTAAAGCTTATACGTTTCTATTCTCCTTTAATATTCTTGCTCTCTATTCTATTTAGGTATCTCACAACACTTCAAATATTTTTGCTCCAAATAATTCAAATATCCATTTTGTTATGGTTTTTCCACAACTTACTTCAAAACACCTCTCTAAAAGCCCAAAAACTTGTCCTTTATCAGCACAAAAGTGTTAAAATAAAGAACTTAGAACGATAATTGAAATAATTTTAATAACTTTGCAAAAATTATAACAAATTACAGAAATTAAGAATAAAGATTGTAAGAATCAGAGTAACAAAAACATGGTATTTTTGTCATGTTAGTGGAAATATAATTACACAACAGACTCATTTCTATCTTAACTATCCACATGCAAGTTTGATTGTAGGTAGATTTAATTATGAAAAATAAAAATGAAAACAGACGTAACTAAACAAAAATATCTTAGACCAGCCATTGCTGTCTTTGATATGATGGAAGACAAATTTCTTTTAGCAGCAAGTCCTAATGTGAGACCTGGCGGAGGTGGTACTCCCCCAGGAAGTATTACTATAGAAGGTGCTACACCAGTTGTAGGAGATGATGGCGACGAGCTTTTTGGCTAAAAGTTAGAATAAAGTAGGTAAAAATAAAAGGTAAAAGATATAATGAAAAAGATTTCTTATCATACACTATCGGCATTGTTTGTCAGTAGCATTGCTTTATCAATGGGTTCTTGTGCTGACGATGATTTAGGCAATAACTTAAGTGATGGCGATAAAGAAGCTATTGTGCAATTTGAAGTAAATAACGTACAAGAAGAGGTACTCAGTCACAATATTGCAGCAACTCGTGGCGCTATAACTCCTGGACTTTCTGATAAAGACCTTGAAGGTAAAAAATTAGAGGCTCAAAGCAATGGAAACCTTGATGTTTGTTTAATTGAAACAACCGTTGAAGGTGTTAATCCTGTTGTAGCTGATGCAAGTACACGTGCAAATATCATCGATTTGAATTCATTTGGCGACTTCTCTTCTACTGGTCTTCGTGGCACAACTCCATCAAATATAAAAGAAGAATGGTTTATTGATGCAAAGACAAATAAGAATGGTGAACTCTATACTAAGATTCCTTGGTCTTGGCAAAAACGATATGGTCGTTTCTTTGCTGTGTATCCAGAACTTAGCACTTATAAGAATAAGATGAAAATCAATAAGCCAGATGCTAATGGTTTTCCAAGTGTAGAATTTGAAATCGACACAGATGTTAGAAAGCAAGTAGATCTTATGACTGCTTGTTCTGGTGATGTTAATTATGCAACACGCAACCAAGCACCTAAAACTAGTCTTAATTTCCGTCATGCATTGACGGCTATTCGCTTTGCTGTTGGGCAAAACCTTTCATTCGACAAAACAATTAAGCAGATAACACTTAAGAATGTATTATTAAAAAGCAAGTATGTAGTTTCTAACCAATACAATGGTACTGGCGCAGAGTGGATATCTACTGGTTATACTTCTCGTGGTAATGCAACACTCGGTGGTCTTAATTACAAGACAAATGAAAATCCAAACAGCATTGTTAGAGATAGAAGTACATTTCCTAATGAAAATTCGAGAGATATCACTAAGTTGAACGACAACTACACCTTTTATATGATTCCGCAGGAACTCGATAATAAGGTTACTGCCGAAATTACTTTTACCGATAACACTACTATTTCTGTACCACTTAAAGGTTCTTGGAAAGAAGGAACTACCCGTACCTATAAGTTGAGTCATAAGAATTCAAGCTGGGTTTACTCTATCACAAGTGATAGTCCATCAGCTGTTGCTTACAACGCAACAAGTACAGGAAACTATGGTATTACAAGTTTTCGTCAAGCTCCTGATGGCACAAAGAAACCAGTAGCATGGAAAGTTATTGGATATAGTGAAGATGATGGAAATACTTGGACCACAACTAAGCCAGCATGGTTAAAGAGTTTAACTAAAGAATCAGGAAATGGTGGTACTGCTGCAGAACAAGGAACAGCAACATTAGGAACAGATATAGTTGACCTTGTTGCTAAACGTAATAAAGAATTACAAGATGCTAAAGCTTTAGGTTCAGCAGCAAAACCTTACAACTTATCTAATAGCACTGGTGAAGCACAAGTACAGAATACTGCCAACTGTTATGTTATCTCTGCGCCGGGATATTATATGATTCCTTTGGTTTATGGAAATGCTATCAAGAATAATGATGCAAATTATGTAGCCTATCAATTTTCAGGTAGTCCTGGTTATATTAATGTAAATGGACAACAGAAAGAAAACATTCTTCCCAAACTTGTAGATCACGATGGAAAAGGTATTAATAACCCATGGATTGAGAAAACCAATGGTAATGCAAATAATGGTATAAATGGAGCACAAATTGTTTGGGCTGACGAAGCAAATCTTGTTAATTTAGCTTCTAATCCTATATATCGTGATAGTAACGGAAATGCTTTTGTAAAGTTTGAAGTAACAAAGGCAAATATAAAAAGCGGTAATGCAGTTATAGCTGTTAAGAAAGGTAATACTATTGTTTGGTCATGGCACCTTTGGTTTGCGCCTAAGAATGCACTTGATAAAATTCCTGTTACCAATAAACAAAACAAGGTTTATAACTTCACGAATGAAACATTAGGTTGGAAACCCACAAAATGGACTGGTACATCTTATTCAACTCCACGAACAGTAAAGGTGAAAGTTGAACAAACTATTGCTAACAATGGTATTAAGCAAGAATCAGTCTTCACAATTACACAGAATGCTGGTATTACGGAAAGACGAGGTAATACTACACTTTACCAATGGGGACGTAAAGATCCTTTCCCAAGTACAGATCCTGCTGTAGGAACACTATTTAAGAAAGATGCGGGTAATCAGATTTATATGCAAGCCATAATTCAAAATCCTGGTTATTTCTATGTAACAGAAGGTGGCGGCACTATTCCAGGTTCTTCTTATTTAACACAGTACTATTATTTTTATAATTTGTGGTCTGTTAATAATACAGAAACCAACGGGAATGATAATGCTGTTGTTAAGACCATTTACGACCCAAGTCCTGTAGGCTTCCAAGTTCCTGCTAGTAATGCCTTCACAGGTTTCACTTCAAATGGTGTGAATAAAGGACCTAAAATGGTAGATGGTACAGAAGTTCCCGCAACATATAATTCTCAAACTGGACATATATTCTGGACTAATAGTGAGAAGAAAGCAACTATCTATTTCCCTGCTACTGGTTATCGTGGAAACGGAAATGGTAATATGGTAGATCTACATGTTAGTGCAAACTATTGGACAGCTATTCCACAAGACCTTAATAATGGTCGTTGTTTTGCTTTCAGCCAAGCTGATGTATTTCCATTACATAGTAGTGCTCGCACATTCGGCTTAGGCGTTCGTCCTGTTTCAGAATAATAAAATCAAGGTATTATAATACCTCATATATTCTTTTTACTAAAATCCCTGCCCTATTTTATTAAGGCAGGGATTTTATTTTTTCTGCAAAAGACAACTATTAAACGCATGGCGTAGTAGATAAATGTTCTTTACGCCTAAAACTTGTATTCAACAGAGAAGCATATAAGAGAAAATAAACTTAATTGTCTGAACGTTTAATCTCTTTTTATATATATCTTTGCAAATGGAGAAAAGAAGATAGAGGACAATTTCTATCAGTATTAAAACTTTTATACGTAAAACTTATGAAACAAATCAAATATCTATTCTTATCTGGAATTGTTTTATTGGCAGCTTGTCAAAACAATCCTTCTAATCAAACAGATAAAGATGTTGAAAACATCGACAGCATAAAGCAAGAATCGAATATCGATAGTATTAAACAAAATGCCAAACTCGATAGCGTTAAACAAGTACTTGCACAAACAACCGACCCTTTGAAACGCATTAAGCTCCATCGGCAAATAATTGACATCAAAATAGCAGGAGCATCACCAGAAGAGCGTTGTAGAATCTTTGATGATTTCAGTGCGCAAGTGCAAAAAGAGTTGAATAAGATCAATGAGCGTGAGTTCTATTACACTGAGAATTATTACAGTTTTAGAATAGACGACGATGGCAATGAAATAGAGCCACACGATTCCATCAAAAAGAAGGAGTTATTCTATAAGAAAGCAGGGATAGAAATAAAAGAATTAGGAGAGGGTATCGTGGAATTGACCCTACCAACCAAAATATACACTCAGTATGTCAAACAATTGCCTAAGTACTATCAAGACTACTGGTACCTGAGAAAGGATGCAGAGAACATTGCCCCTGATGCTTCCCTCATAATATCGTGGCGAGAGTTGGGTAATCTGCTTGCTCGATACGAGGCTTACGTAAAGAGATATCCAACACAGAAGGAATTATTCTGTAGACTACAAGATGACTATAAATTCCTTCAGTCTGCCTATTTGTTTGGTGTAGACAATACTCCTGTGTATGAATATGACATAGAAAAAGAAGCTAAAGATGAGTGGAAACGATTTATGAAGGCGTACCCTGATAGTCCGACAATACCTTTTATAAAGGATATGCTTCCGATAAAGAGATTTGAGGATATGGAGACCATTCATCAAAAACTAATAAAGTTTCAAGAGACTTCAAACTATCCTTTACTTAAAGCCTGCTCTTTAAAAGATAAAGGCTAATTATAGATGCCTTAATGTAGATAGAGCACTAATCTTGAAAATTAGGCTTAATGGATATTTGGTAGTATGGAATAACCAGCCTATCAAATGTACATTACTAAAAACAAGAGATTTCAGCCCACCAAATATCCATTAAGCCTATGGCCTGACTTCAATAGAAATAAGAAGTCCGAAAAATTATTATTATAAATTTCAAAATTATAATAATAAATCACTGAGTTTTTAATTATAAATTTTGAATTTATAATTAAAAACTTTTTTTGTTGTTATTGGTACTTTCTCATAAGTTATATATCGCCCTTTAAAAGTCGTGTTTTTGCTCTGAAAATCAGATATATTTCTTCATTTAAATAAAAAAAATGAGTTCGATATAAGTTCTATGTGGTTGGTTTGACGTTATCAACTTTATACGTCTTCAACTTTCTACACAGATTTCTTATATCGAACTCACGTTTTATTGAGGAGTCCTTCCTGTTCATAGATAGAAAAACAAGTTTCGCACACTATGAACAACAGCTATTTAGAACCAAAAACCGCTATTATCGTGCTTTCCTGGTTCACCATTCAAACGATAATATAGTTCGGTAAGTGCTTCTTTATAGGTCATATTAAAGCAAGCTTTGAGGGTGTTGATGAGTCGTTTATATGATGTTGGTACTTCGTCCTCCTTCATTTCCAAAGTTACGTTCTCTTCGCCATCACCTAATTCAGCTCTATCCATATAGACCATTACAGGAATTGTAATTGTAGGATACCATTTTTCGTTCTTGAGTTGCTCCGGTGTTGGTGTCCAATCTGCAATTTTAGAATATTTCTCTACAACATCTCCACTATTATTTTTAAATTCTAATTCCTTCAAATTCACCTGCTTTTTGTTTTGACTCTCCATCAACATGATGTTGAGGTCAAAACTCTGACGACAATATCCAAACGACATAATTCCTTTAAAGCCGAGTGGGTCTTTAAGACCATTGTAATGTCCCTTTCCGCTATGTATGGTTTCATTCCAAGGTGTTGGATCTACATAATCATAGCGCATAAATTCTTTATTGGTAGGGTTATCGAGCTTTTGGTCGAAGTCTGAAAATGCCTTCTGATTCTTTATTACAAAGAAATGTTGATAATGGTCGCTCTTTCCATTTTCTATAAACTGACCGTTGATTAAGTTTCCTGCTGCATCATAATATTTAATATCCAATGCATGGCATGTGGCTGCTTCGGTATTCTGCATCTCGTTATAACTCATCGCATAAAGATAAGCAGGATTTTTAGCATCGGCAACCCATTTACCATTCTGCATTGTATAAACAAACTCTTGTGGAGCGTCCATATACTTTACGCCAGAATACATCTTGTTTTCGTGGAAACCTGCATAACCATGCAAGTGTCCTTCGTAAACATTGATAACAACTTTTGCAGGTTTTGGACCTACAATTTCTTCATTTTGTTCTTTTGGTTCTATTTCGTCTTTGCTACATGCTGTAAAGCCAGCAGCTACGAAAGTGCTTATTGCTACGAGGAACAGTGATTTTAATACCTTTTTCATTGCTATTTTCTTTTTTAATGAATTATTTTTTTAAGTTTATCAATTCTCTATTTCAATTGGTAGTTTTACACTCAAATCCCATAATGCTTTGTTGAGCTGAGATGGAGAAGGCGCCCAGAAAGGAGATGGTTTTCCATCGTTACCGAACTTTGTTAAATTGCCAGAATGCATAAGTGCTACCTTCAAATCGAATTTTGTATTGGATTCCAAGAAACGTATAAATCCGAAAAAGCCCATAGGATTACTTGCTCCAATAAATTTTCCTTTGTAGGTATCAGCATAAGTGTATTCGTAAGGTAGTTTTGTTTTGTCTTTTACCAATACATTGTATGCGCCATCGTGTACATAATACATAAAGAAGTGTTGGTGAATTCGGTCTTGTTCGTTCTCAAAGAACTGACTATTCATGTGTTGTCCCTTCGAATTATTGTAATCAATGCGGAGAGAATAAACCACATCTGGGTGGGTCTTTATGTTTTTTACAACAAATTTTGTTTGTCCTCCATCGCTGGTTCTGAAATTTTCGCCTTTCACTACCTCCCAAACAATTTTCTGAACATTACCAGTTGGAACAAAGTCTGATTCCTGTGGCATATTTCCAAACGTTACTCCGTTGGTTAATTTACCTTCGGTGAGTGTGAAGACAGACTGAGTTGGGTCTTCGTGTAATTTATTCTCTTTTTCATCTTCTGGCTTTTCTGGAGTACAAGCAGAGAAAAAGCCAATGCTGAACATACCTAACAAAATAGGTAAAATACTGTTTTTAATTTTCATCATTTTATTTTTATCTTTATTTGTTATTTTCTTATTTAGAACTTCCAACTCAAATTGATTCGGATATCTCGACCAAGGTCGTGTGCGTAATATCTTGCGCGGTTGGTATATTCTTTATATTCTTTATTAAAAAGGTTGTCGGCCGAAATAAACAGAGAGAGGGCATTATTTGCATCTATTCGCCACTCTGTTCCAGCTTCAAAGCCAAACAAACTATACGATGCTGGCGCAAAATCGATAAGATCGGTGGCTGCATCGAAACGATGTTGGCGAGCCACAAAGCGATGTCTGAGTTCTAACCATGGCGAAAACTTTCCTGGAAGTTTTGGAGTGTAGGTCAAACTATGATTAAAACGGAACGAAGGAATATAGGGCAAGTAGTTATTGGTGTGTCGTTCGTTTGCCCAAATCATTGACGAAACAAAATGATATTCTATTTCTGCAAGAGGACGAACACGCAAATCTAAGTCTATACCCCTAATAAATGCATCGGTTTGCATATATTGGAATAATGGATAAGTGCCCGAAATAACTGTTACATGTTGCCCTTTCATCGGACGATCGTATATGTAATTCTTTACCCATTGTAAATATGCGTCGAGCCGAACATCAAGAAATGTACTACGATAATCAAGCGATGTAACCCATTTATAACTATTTTCTGAATTCATTGTTGAATCGCCACGTACAAAACGTCCCGAACCTAATTCGTTTCCATTACTATATAATTCAAATACATGTGGTGCTCGCCACGCTAAACCTAAGTTAGAAGTAAGCGTTAGCTTATCGGTTATGTGATAATGACCACCTATGCTATAAGTAAAATTAGAGAAAGTACGATGCCCGCCATAATAATCGCCTGTCCAATCATAACCTGCAGCTTTTGTATCTTGCCAATCGAAACGAATACCTGCCTCTGCTCCAAGCTTATTTTTTTCGTATTTTTGCAAAATATAAGCACCTAACTGAGTTTCTGTATGGTTCGGAATAATAGGTACAACACCTGTTCCTCGCTGATTAGTATGGTCTGAATTGGTAAGTTGTGCGCCTATTTCGCTTCCCCAAAAACCATAATTCTTACGCCAACGTAAATGGTTTTGCAATGTTTTAAGATGCATACTTACAGCAGGAATATACGAAAGATTCATACGTCGAATGCGATTTTCCTCTCTATCATCCTTCTGAAACGCTGCCAACCAATAGAACCTACCATACTTTTCGCTATCGTAGAACAACTTTAGTGTGGCATTGGTATGGATAATATGCTGAAAAGGATAGTCGATATGGCGTGTAAAAGGTGTTATATCAACTGGTCTTCCTATCTTAATTCGTTCTACAAGCAGGTCTTCATCACCCATCTGTGCATTAAAAAGTACACCTAACTTTAGGTCGTAACGACTGAAATAACCTTCAACTCGGAAGTTTTTATGGCGATAACCTAATGCTGTTGAGAAATCAAACTCGCGTGTTCCTGTATTATTCAGCAGATAATTTGCAGCCCGTTGGTCGCCACTATTGGCATAAGTAGATTGTATACGCCATGCCAAAGAGGGAAGGAAAGGCATAGAACCTTCAGCATTTCCTACCACTTGATAGCGGTAACCGTTAGAACCATACATAGTTGACAACTTGCCGCTTGCTCTTTTTTGTTCGTAAGGCAACATATCTTGTTCCATTACTACTATTCCTCCAAGGGCTTCAGAACCATATCGTACAGCCTCGGCACCTTTAACAACTTCTATTTTTGAACTACTATTCTTATCAACTTCTGGTGCATGATCGGCACCCCATTGTTGCCCTGTTAGTCTTGCTCCATTATTAACGAGCAAAATTCTATTTCCATACATGCCATGAATAACAGGTTTCGATACAGTACTGCCAGTTTGAATAGAACTTACACCACTAACACGTTCTAACATCGCACCCAACGATTGTCCCATTGAACGTTCTATGACCTGACTATTAAGCTGGGAGCTTATGACATTGTTGCTAACGAGTTTACGAGTGGTTGTAATTTCCACTCCGTCCATAAGATGGGGATTCTGTTTTGTTGTATCTGCCTTTGCCTTAACAACATTTTGCTGTAGTTGTGCATAACTATTTGTTGGCATAGAAATATATAATCCCACTACGCCCATAAATGTGCAGACGAGTTTTTTCATATTCTTCATTATGAAATAATAATAAAATAATTGGTCCAATATTTTTTTCTGTATTGAAAAGTAATGCTATTATACGGTATTTTACTGATATACAGCCTAAAACCATATTCAATAATACGCAAAGAGGTACTATAACAATACAGCAAAGCTTACAAACAACAAGATGTTGCAAGCCAAAAAATGTTCTAAAAATATTTAGAAACTAAGAAAAAAAGGGAGGAGCGTGGGCGTTTACCGATTCAACCGACCTGTAAACAATAATAGGTTCTAACGCTTGAGGCTTATGAATGAGAGTACAAACCACCTTTGGCACAAAGCTAAATAGTTTTACTGCATTGGCTTTGTGCATTGTAAAATCACAAACAAAGCAAGATGCATGTACCTCAGCATTATGAGTGGTGGCTAATTGCTCTACATGAATATCTTTATTATCATGGAAGTGAAAATCTTTTATAGCAAGTGCTGTCGTGAATGTTAGTAATAACATCCATGCCATAAGTATTCTTGCAAGATTTGTTCTTCTCATTTCAGTTCTATTTACAGTTCTAATGGACTTATAAAACTCATCTTTTTGTTTGTTTATAGGAAACTTAATTCACCAAAACATACATTCCAATACTTATTCATCACATTAGGTTTCTGCAAAAGTATAGAAAATACTGGAAACTATACAAATTATTTGCTCTTGTTTATATCTTTTTAACGCTACAAACAAATATCAGTAGCGAAAATCTTCTCACACTTAAACGCTCCTTATATATAAGGTGTAGAATTGAAAACAGCAGTAAATTACACAAAATGATGCTTAAACTACATATTTTCAGTAAATAATTGCAAAAAGTTTAGGTTGTTGTTGGAATATTTGTACCTTTGCAGTATTCCTATTACTATAACAATTTAATAAAATTATTACACAAATACTATATGGAGAACTTGGATGTAACTAACATTTCAGGAGAGGGAAAATCTTCTGAACATCTGAATGCTAATAAAGTTTACTTCGCAACAGAAGTTTTAAACAACAGCAACGTAATGCCAATTTATAGCAAATTGTGCATGGTACTTGATATTTATGATGTGAAGCACGAACTTATTGAAGACCCAACAACACATTCTTGCAAAGCACGAAAACCAGCTTGGCTTGGCAATAATGGCAAAATGGAAGACCACATTGAATGTCTTGTACGACACATTGGCAATAAACGCGTGTTAATGACTAACTGTTCAGAATACGATCCTGTCTTGGCTAAAATGTTAAGAGATAAATTTGAGGCTGATGGATATGAAGTAATTGAACTTAGTTATCCTACTCACGTTGGCATACGCAATGCTAAGGACATGAGTTGGGCTTATATTAACTACATTCAAACATCGAAAGTAGTAATTGTACCTATGCAGCGTACAATAGAAGATAAAGAAGCTTTGCGTCAATTAAAGGCTTGTTTCCCAAATGTTGCAGTTGTGGGTGTATATGCAAAACCATTCTTCAACGACGAAGGTGAGTTTATTTGCTATAGCAAAAGCATTAACGAAAACGTCTTATCATAATAAAAGACGAACAATAAAAAACAAATAAGGCTGTGTTGTTATTCGACACAGCCTTATTTGTTGGATTTCATTAGAGTGGTAAAACAAATTGTTGAGCAATACAACTATTTATTCTACCACGTTATACTTTTATCACATACTTTTCGCCTACATAATGCGAGAGTATAGGAGAATGAAAAACGTTATTCGTCTGCTCTCTTCATTCGAATTGCCAATTGGTAGATGGCAGGAATACAGATACAGAGAGAGAAGAATAAACCTAAATACATCGTTTTCTCACTGCCATGGAAAAGATCAATGAGCTTTCCATCTTCCATATCGGGCATTAAGTGGAACATTATGTAAGCAATACTGTTATTCACCCAGTGAAACACGATTCCAGGAAGTATGCTGCGCGTGCGTACATACATCCATCCTAAAGCTATTCCAAGCATGAAGGCATGCGAAGCTTGAGCAATATTTCCATGAATTATGCCAAAAATCAAAGCCGTTAAAACAATGGCTGCCCATCTTCCTTTATGTCCAAAAGCATTAAGTAAAACTCGTAATATAGCTCCGCGAAATATCAATTCTTCTGTAATAGGTGCAAGTATGCCTATCACAAGATATCCAAGCGGATGTTTCATAATACCAGAAAATAACTGAGTCATAGAATCAGACATCGTTATTTGTAACTTTTCGTAAATATACTCTGAAGGAAGAATGAGTCCAAATGCAAGCATTGCTATCCAGAATAATGCCGTCCAAGGTTTTGTATGAAGATAACTTCGAGAGATAGGCGACCACCCTTTCTTTATAAAAAGAAGAATTATGAAGAGACTTGAGAATAGATCGGAAATTATGATAACATCAGAATATTTCCCTTGTTTAAAGCCTTCAAATACACTGGTAAAGTCTAAACCTTTCAAATAAGCATAAATACCAACAGCAGGCAATTGGAAGATGGCTTGAATTAGGACAAATAATGAAATAAAAAGAGCAACGTATAATAGACTCTTTAAAATGCTTTTTTGTTCCATAACTATTTCTTTTATTATTTGGTTTATTGATCCTTTAAAATTGTTCTTATCTGTTGTTCGTCCAATTGCAATTGTTCAGCAAGTGCTTCTAAGGTTGGAAATATTCTGTCAGAACGTACACGACTCATAAAAAACACCTTTATTGTACGATCATACAAATTGCCCGAAAAGTCAAAAATATACACTTCCACCGATAAATCTGAGCCATTAAAAGTAGGACGAGTACCAATATTGAGCATTCCTCCATATATTTTCTCGTTGTTTTCAATACGAACTTGCACAGCATAAACCCCCATTGCAGGAAGTAACTTATCAGTTTTGCGAATATCAATATTGGCAGTTGGATAGCCTAACTTACGCCCGTTTTGGTATCCACCGACTATTTTTCCACTCAACGAGTAAGGAATTCCAAGACAACGTGTAGCTGCTTCCATGTTACCAGTCTCTATAAATTGACGGATTACCGAAGAACTTACATTAAAATTGCCCATTGAAAGGGCTGTATTTTGGCACACCTCTATACCTATTTCTTTTCCAAAAAGAACATAATCATCGAAGGTTTCCGTTCTATTATGGCCAAAGCGGTTATCGTATCCCATCATCAATTTGCGGACATTAAGCCTATCTCGAAGAATGCTTTCCATAAATTGCTTAGAAGTAAGTTGTGCCAATGCTTTGTCAAAATGAAGCACAACAATATGGTCGGATGCCGTTTTTTCGAGTTTTTCTAACTTCTCTTCAAGTGTAGACAACATTCTTGGTTGGTAATTACTTTGCAAAACCTGGCGAGGATGACAATCGAAAGTTATTACCATCGACTCTAAATTCTCTTGTTTTGCCATTTCAGCAAGCCTATTAATAAGAAACTGATGACCAAGATGTACTCCATCGAAAAAGCCAATCGTAGCAACTACATGCTTTTCCAGTGTCAATTCATCTTTATTTATACCTTCAAGAAATATTGTTTTCATTCTCATTTTAATGCTTTCAATACAAGTCTGTAAGCTCACAACCTAAATTTCACGTATATAATCAGAATCTGTAAGCACCTTATCCTATATTACATATCATTCAAACCAGCGCTGCAAACATGTATTTTAAGTTTCAGCAATACATAATGGTATCTCTTCAAACATGTTTACCACCTACAAAATGCAGTGCAAATATACAGCAATTAGCCCTAACTAACACTATGCAGCACGGAAAATGTGTTAAAACGCTAAAAATATCTTACCATCATTCACGTTTTTCCATTTTTTTCATTACCTTTGCAGCCGTATTTAATAAATACTGGACTTGTAGCTCAGTTGGTTAGAGCAACAGACTCATAATCTGGAGGTCCCTGGTTCAAGCCCAGGCTGGTCCACAAAGGGGGTTCAAAAGGACATCAAACAACACGTCATTTTAGCCTTCAAAACAAGGATAATCGCTGTAAAATCAAGGTTTTACAGCGATTTTTTGTTTTTTATCCATATCCGTTTGACTGCCAAACTATACCTTTTGATAGTCATCATTCGGTCATTTTCTGCTACAGAAATTGCTACACAAAAGCAGGCTCTCAAAAAAATGTAGCAATGAATGGAAAATGACTATCAAATTGACGGCATGCAAAACTTTCGTTTTCAAGAACTTATGTCGAACTTTGTAGCCAAAAAGCTACACTAAAATGATGCGTTATGAAAACAACTTTCAAGGTATCCTACTACCTACGTTCCAACTATGAGAACAAAGAAGGAAAATCACCTGTAATGCTCCGAATATATCTCGGTGGCGAAAAGGCAAATCTTGGATCCACTAAAATTTTTGTGGATAAATCCAAGTGGAGTAACAAAACCAGCAGAATGATTGGCAGAACAGCAGAAGCACTCTCCATTAATGCTTCTATAGATGCACTGACAACAACACTGATGCAGATTTACAGGAAATATGAAACATCAGAAGAACTTTCCATAGACCTTATCAGGTCAGTATTCCTTGGTACAGACAAAGAATATACAACTTTTCTGCCAGTCTTTGATAAGTACATAGACTCCATCACACAACAAGTTGGCAAGACATTAAC
>NZ_JABZSJ010000057.1:0-15657 GCF_015262605.1 Prevotella aurantiaca
TATCTGATAACAGACAAGGAGGATTCTGGAATGTAACTCCTGCCTTCTCAATTGCGGTTCTTCAGGAATTTGGAGTGATAAAACAGATAAAATAAAAAAGAAACCGCTGTAAATATTATATATTTGAAATAATAAAGCAAAATTCAATCAACAAAAGAATTTTTGATAATAAAACAAGGAAATATCAGAGTAAATAACTACATTTGCAGTTGTTCACTTTTGTTTGACAACGTACACACATTACTACAATCGAAGAAAAAGGAATATATGCATTTAACAAAAAAGGAAGTATGAGAGCTATTACGGACGAGCATTTACAAGCCTATAAGGAAGGAGGCTGTCTGCATAAATTATTCAATGTCATCAAGGAAGACCCAGAGCTTTCCTTTGAAATCAGAGTAAAGAGTGAAGTTATGATATATTATCATAAGGATAAGATTATGACGATACGTTTCTGTAAAGGTAAGCCTTCAATAGAGGTCTTATCTGAAAAGTATTATAAGAACGCTACGCCACCATCTGTCTTATTTGAGAATGATGATTTGATGGAAACGCTAAGACGTACAGATCAATTAAGAAAATACTTTAAAGAGGCTAAACAGCTGATAGGTTCTTACAAGGCAGGTCTGGAATTTGAAGTTCAGCAGAATATTGCTTCGGGAAACCGTAGTTTTAACAATAGATTTGTTGTTGTGGATATGGAATGGCAACTTCCACAGTCGGATATCAAGAAAGAGGAAAGAATAATCAAGACGAGAATTGACCTTATTGTGGTTGATACGAAGAAAAATGACATGGGGGAGAATGATATCTATCTTGGTGAACTAAAGGTGGGAATGGGAGCGACAGGAGGCAAGTCCGGAATAATAGCCCATGTTAAAAAGACGAAAGAATTTATTAATAACGCTAAGGCTCGTGCAGCTCTGCGGGATGATGTGGAAAGTATCATCCGTCAGAAGTCAGATTTGGGATTGTTTGAAGGGAATCATACAGGGCTTAACCTGTCTGGTAAGCCTCGTATGATGCTCATTCTTGTATATCGAGGAAATGAGGAAAAGAACGCTTTGAAAGTGCAAGAAAAGAATGCAAAAGATGAAGCAAGAGAGCAGAATATGGTAGAACCTCTGGTTGTTTGGCATAATGCACTAATTACTTTGAAAGTGTGATGGAGATAAAAATACATAGAGGACTTGATCAGATAGGAGGCTGTATAACCGAAATATGGACAGATTCTTCCAGAGTATTCATAGACTTTGGGCAGAATCTGCCGAGCAATGGGAAGGCTGCTACACTTGAAGAAGATGCCCTTATGGTTGCTGATATTATTAGGAATAATGAGAAAGAACATCAGGCGGTTTACTATACGCATGCTCACGAAGACCATGTTGGACTGTTCCGTTATATCCCACTTGAACAGTATATTGGCGAAGGAAGTAAAGAACTTTTGCTTATTAAATATAGGACACTTCTTGAGGGAAACGAAATGGCAATAGATGAGTGCCATCAGCTACAGGAGCCCAGTAAGGAGAAAGAAGAACTTCTGGAAGAGAACTATCGTACAACAAAGGGTCTTATAGATAAGTTGAAGGCTTTTAAAACTTGGAAACGTACAGCTCTCAAAGAGAGTCCCAGCCCCATAACGATAGGTGACATTAGGGTTACACCTTTCTTCACCTGCCATAGCATTTATGATGCTCACATGTTTCTCGTTGAGGCTGATGGGAAACGTATTTGGCATACTGGCGATTATCGACTGCATGGCTATATGAGCAAAGGTCTTTTCCCCATGCTGAGAAGATATGCTACTAATATCGATGTGCTGATTACAGAAGGTACGATGCTTGGGCGGAAAGACAAATGTATCCATGAATGTGAAGTGTCAAGGAAGATGGCAAGTGTAATGCAAGCCTTCAAATATGTCTTTGTACTCGCTTCGGCTACGGATATAGAACGATTGGCAAGTATCAAGGTGGCAGCAGAGAATGCAAAGAAACCTTTATGCATCTTGTCCTTGTTTATGAAAAGGACGATGGAATTCTTTACAGAGAGGGAGTCCAGCCTATCACGTGGCTTGTTCTCCTTTGCACCTCTGTTTTATACCGATAAGCTCTATGGAAAGCTGAAACACAGAGGATTTACGATGGTTGTAGGGACATCACAGGTTGATAGGGTGAAGAAACTGCTTGATAGGCTCCCACAAGAGGAAACGCTGCTCATATATTCAACCTGGGATGGATACTATAAGAATGCGGAGCAGATAAAAGCAAATTCAAAGTATAAGGAGTTTCGTGAAATGTTCTATAACGTTGTGGATATCCATACATCAGGACATGCGGATAAAGCTACGATAAGGAAAGTTATAGAAACGGTTCGCCCAAAGGAGGTTATCTGTATTCATAAGGAGGCTGGCGCAACGTTGTAAGAGTATTGTTGCACCACAGTTTATTTTGATTCCATAATACAATAAAGACAAAGAAACGATAATGACAATCCTTCAAATCTCCGATACACACAATAGACATCAGTTGCTGACAAATCTGCCTATGGCTGATGTCATTGTTCATTGCGGTGACTTTACTGATATGGGTACGGAAGAGGAAGTACTGGACTTCTTGAATTGGTTTATATCTCTATCTTATCCGCATAAGTTGTTTGTTGTTGGTAATCACGACCTTTGCTTATGGGAGGCTGATGGAATAGAAGAGCTGCCAGATAATGTCCATTTTCTTCAAGACCGAGGTTGTGAGATTAATGGTGTATGGTTCTTTGGCTTAGGTTATAATCATCCTGAGAGTTTGATACCCGATGGCATAGACGTTCTTGTGACTCATGAGCCTCCTGTAATGATATTGGATGAAAGTAACAACACACATTGGGGAAATGCTCCTCTTTGTAAAAGAGTGATGAAAACTAAGCCTAAATATCATTTGTTTGGTCATGCTCATGATGCTTACGGAATAGAAAAATACGAAGATATTGTGTTTTCAAATGGTTCTTCTCTTGATGATGGTTATAGACTATGCCATAAACCTCAGCTGATTACGTTCTGATAATATGCTTTTTGTTTAATGCCTTAATTCCGCAGCATAAAATCTTTTAAGAACTCCAAGTGTCTGAGAAACAAAGTTCTCAAAACACTTGAATATGTCAGAAATTTTACCTATCTTGGTGCTGCAAACAAAAAATAGACAAAATCTGACATGACAAAGGTAGCAATTAAAAACGAGAATATCATTTCTTTCGGTGGAGTTTTTCATATTATGGACGTTTTCTCAAAACAAGCAGGGAAAATAACATCAGCTCCGTACTCTTTCCATTTCTTCCCTTATATTTGTATCATTCTAAACTTATGATACTTTTTTGCAAGTATTTTCCTTTCCGTTTGTCTTGTTAAGATTTTATATCTATTTTTGCATTTGTTTCCGCACCAATATCCGTACCCTTGTACATGATTGGTAACGGAACTATATATGGAAGGCGTTTACTTGACGTTTTGTTCTTTATATATTGTTTAATGATAGATATAAGATAAGGAGGATAGAAGAAAAATATTATCTCCTTTGTTGAATGTGACTTTGAAAGAAGAAATTTAAAGTAGATTGATTTATATGAAGAAAAGAAAATTAAGAGGTAGGTTTTCTGGGCAGCGGTTAAAGAAAAGCTATAAAAGGGCAGTAAAACGACAGTTGGAAAAAGAATTTCTTATATTATCAAAAAGCGATATAGACGAAGAGACTCTGTTTGTTCATCCTTTAAATATGGGAGAACAAATATTTATTAAATCAGAAGAGCAAGAAGGCTCAAATACCCCTCTATTTGTAATAGATGATGTTCTAATGCAAAATGGATATGCAAGTGCATCTTTAATAATGCTTAGAATTGTGAAATCTTCAGATAATAACTTTGTAAGAGATAGCTATATTAAGCCTATAATGTTCTGTTTTAGGCAGTTTCTTGAATTAACAATGAAAGATTCTCTTTTGAGATTTAGAGATATGCGAAGGAAAGCGAGTAAAGATGAAGTAAAAGTAGGCGGTCATGACCTATCAAAATTATGGAATGGGTTAAAAAAGTATTTTGATATAGTTGATGATGAGGTTAAGTGTGTAGAGAAGATTATCTACGCAATACAAGAAGTAGATAAGGAAGGAACGTTGTTTAGATATAATGAGTATCTCAATGAAAAATTCAAAGGAGTTAAATTACATATACCATTAATAGATATAGATATTCTTGAAACTTGTATATTGCAATCATATCGTTTTTTTGAAGGAATTAACGAAATGGCGCGAAAAGCACAAGATGAAAAGACGATGAATTATTATTAGTGTAATAAGGTTTATATGTGCATTATAGTAGATGAGGTTTGCTAAATGTTGAAAAGGTATGAAACCACCGTATGTGGAAATACTCGCAGCAGTATGATGGTTAGTAGATACAAAAACAGGAGGGCAAACACCTATGATATGGTGTTTGCCCTCCTTGCTTGATTTGTTTTGTCTGCTAAGAAAGCCGATTAGTCTTCCATCAACTTACGATAACGACCTTTTTTAATATCTTCGTTGCCAAGGCGGCGTGCCTTGTTTATTTCGTATTCAGAGTAAGTTCCTTCAAAGAAGAATACTTCGCCATTGCCTTCGAAAGCAAGGATGTGCGTACAGATACGGTCTAAGAACCAACGGTCGTGGCTAATAACAACAGCGCAACCTGCAAAAGCTTCCAAACCTTCTTCCAATGCACGCAATGTATTTACGTCAATATCGTTAGTAGGTTCGTCGAGTAAAAGTACGTTTCCTTCTTGTTTCAATGCCAAAGCCAGCTGCAAACGGTTGCGTTCACCACCAGAAAGAACTCCGCAAAGTTTACTTTGGTCGGTTCCTGAGAAGTTGAAACGAGAGATATAGGCACGTGCATTGACATCGCGTCCACCCATTCTTATGTTTTCGTTGCCTTGTGCAATAACGTCGTAAACCGATTTATTAGGATCTATATCCTTATGTTGCTGGTCTACGTAAGCAAGTTTTACGGTTTCGCCTACCTCGAAATTACCATTGTCTGGAGTCTCCAAGCCCATGATAAGGCGGAAAAGAGTGGTTTTACCAGCACCATTCGGACCAATCACGCCCACAATGCCGTTAGGAGGAAGCATGAAGTTGAGGTCGTTGAAAAGAACTTTCTCGCCGAAAGCCTTCTGCACGTGTTGTGCTTCGATAACCTTATTACCCAATCTTGGACCATTAGGAATAAAGATTTCGAGCTTTTCTTCGCGATCTTTTTGCTCCTGATTAAGCATTTGTTCGTATGAATTTAGGCGAGCCTTACCTTTTGCTTGGCGAGCTTTTGGTGCAAGGCGAACCCATTCCAACTCACGTTCGAGCGTCTTTCTACGCTTAGAAGCTGTCTTTTCTTCTTGCTCCATACGCTTTGTTTTCTGGTCGAGCCAAGAAGAGTAGTTACCCTTCCATGGAATACCTTCTCCACGATCAAGCTCAAGAATCCATTCGCTTACATCGTCGAGGAAGTAACGGTCGTGAGTAACGGCAATAACTGTTCCTTCGTATTGTTGCAAATGTTGCTCCAACCAGTCGATGCTTTCAGCGTCCAAGTGGTTGGTAGGTTCGTCGAGCAATAATACGTCAGGCTTTTGAAGCAATAAGCGGCAAAGTGCTACACGGCGGCGTTCACCACCAGAAAGATGAGTAACAGGAAGGTCGCCAGCTGGACAACGCAAGGCAGCCATTGCACGTTCGAGCTTTGAATCCATGTTCCAAGCATCGGTAGAATCTATAATATCCTGCACTTCGGCTTGGCGTTTCATCAGTTTATCCATCTTGTCTGGGTCGCCATAATATTCTTCCAAACCGAATTTTACATTGATTTCGTCGTATTCGCGGAGTGCATCGTAAACATGCTGCACACCTTCTTGTACGTTTTCCTTAACAGTTTTCTCTTCGTTGAGTGGTGGGTCCTGTGGAAGGTAGCCAACAGAATAGCCTGGGCTGAATACAACTTCGCCAGATGTTGGTTGCTCAATGCCCGCAATAATCTTCATTAATGTGGACTTACCAGCACCATTCAAACCGATGATACCTATCTTGGCACCATAGAAGAACGAGAGGTAAATGTTCTTCAGAATTTGTTTTTGGTTTTGTGGGATAATCTTTGAAACTCCCACCATTGAGAAGATAATCTTCTTGTCGTCTACTGTTGCCATGTATTTTTTATTGTTGTTGATTTGTTATCTTTAGGGTGTTTAAGGTTGAATAAGATGTTTTTATTCCCTTAATATAAAAAAGGTGTTACACCTTCATCTTTATTTTTATTGCACTATATAGAAAGGTTTACACTTTCATTATTGTTGTGTTCTTCTTCTGCTTCTTCTTTTGCTCGCTTACGTTCGTCCAAAACTTGGAAGTCTTTCTTTTGTAGAACGAAGTCTGTTCCGAGATACTTTTCTTTCACGATTTTGTTAGCAGCTAATTCTTCGGGCGTACCTTTAAATAGTATTTGTCCTTCGAAGAGTAAGTAAGCGCGGTCGGTAATATTTAGTGTTTCGTGCACGTTGTGGTCGGTAATGAGAATGCCGATGTTGCGGAATTTCAATCGCCAAACAATGTGTTGAATGTCTTCTACCGCAATTGGGTCGACTCCTGCAAATGGTTCGTCGAGCATAATAAACTTTGGGTCTATTGCTAAGCAACGTGCTATTTCGCATCTGCGTCGTTCTCCTCCTGAAAGACGGTCGCCAAGATTTTTGCGTACCTTTTCGAGTCGGAACTCTCTGATAAGGCTTTCCATCTTTTCTATGCGTTGTTCTTTGCTGAGCTTTGTCATTTCTAAGACGCTCATTATATTGTCTTCGACGCTCATTTTGCGGAATACGCTTGCTTCCTGTGGTAGGTAGCCAATGCCTGTTTTGGCACGTTTGTAGACAGGAAAGTTTGTTATTTCCAGGTCGTCGATGTAAACGTGTCCTTCGTTTGGAACCACCAAACCAGTTGTCATGTAGAACGATGTTGTTTTGCCAGCACCATTTGGTCCTAACAATCCTACAATCTCTCCTTGTCGCACGTTTATGCTTACTCCATTTGCTACGATACGTTTTCCGTATCGTTTCACGAGTCCTTCTGTGCGAAGAAGGCTGCTTTTATCGCTTTCGGGTTCGATGATTTTGTTTTCTGTGTCGAGCATTTGATATTTTGTTTCTGTGTTGCAAAAGTAGTAAAATAAATGCTAATATCAGTGATATTGATTAAAACAATGGCTTATATTGCAGTTTTTTAGCGGATTTTGGTTACTTTTGCATTCGCATTTAATAAACAAACAACCATGCTTATATTTAACTGGCTTACAATTTTTGGTAGATACTTGCTCTTGATGGGGCGTACATTCAGTCGTCCTGAACGTTTTCGTATGTTTTTTAAACGGTATGTAAAGGAGATGTCGCAGCTTGGTGTCGATTCTATTGGCATTGTTTTGCTTATTTCTTTCTTTATTGGAGCTGTTATTTGCATACAGATAAAGTTGAACGTTCAGAGTCCGTGGATGCCTCTTTGGGTTTCGGGATACGTTACGCGTGAAATTATGTTGCTCGAGTTTTCTTCGAGTATTATGTGTCTTATACTTGCTGGAAAGGTTGGTTCGAACATTGCTTCGGAGTTGGGAACAATGCGTGTTACGCAGCAGATTGATGCCTTAGAGATTATGGGTATTAATTCTGCAAGTTACTTGATTTTGCCGAAGATTGTGGGACTCATTACTATTATGCCTTTCTTGGTTATCTTTTCTGCTGCGATGGGTATTGTGGGCGCTTATGCGACTGCTTTCTTTGCTCATATTATTACGCCTGTTGATTTGACTTCGGGTTTGCAGCACGATTTTAACCCTTGGTTTATGTACATGAGTATTATGAAGAGTCTTTTCTTTGCCTTTATTATTGCGAGTGTATCGTCGTTTTTTGGCTACACTGTGAAAGGCGGTTCGGTGGAGGTGGGTACATCGTCTACGAATGCTGTGGTAAGTTCGAGCGTGCTGATTTTGTTCAGCGACGTGTTCCTAACTCAGCTTTTAAGCTAACTCAACACTTTTTCTAAACAGGCTTAAAACAAAATGATAGAAGTTAAAAACTTATATAAATCGTTTGGAGACAAGGAAGTTCTTCGCGATATTAACACGAAGTTTGAAGGTGGTAAGATAAATCTTATTATCGGTCAGAGTGGTGCTGGAAAGACGGTTCTGCTGCAATGTTTGGTTGGACTGGTGAATCCTACGAAGGGCGAAGTGCTGTACGACGACCGAAACTTTGTTGCGATGGGTAAGAAGGAGAAGATAATGATGCGCAGGGAGATGGGAATGATTTTCCAAGGTTCTGCGTTGTTCGACTCGCTCACTGTGTTTGAAAATGTTCGTTTTCCGCTTGATATGTTTTCGGATATGACGCCGAAAGAGCGTGATGCGCAGGCTCAAAAGTGTATCGATCGTGTGAATTTGACGGGTGCTGAGGGTAAGTTTCCTGGTGAAATATCGGGAGGTATGCAGAAGCGTGTGGCGATTGCGCGGGCGATTGTGATGAATCCGAAGTATTTGTTTTGCGACGAACCTAACTCGGGGTTGGACCCTAAGACGTCGTTGCTTATTGACGAGCTTTTGGCGGATATTACGAAGGAGTTTGATATTACGACTATTATCAATACTCACGACATGAATTCTGTGATGGGTATTGGCGACAACATTATGTTTATTGCTGACGGAAGAGCGGAATGGAAGGGTGATAAGGAAACGGTGATGTCGTCTAACAATAAGAAACTGAACGACCTTGTGTTTGCTTCTGAATTGTTCAAGAAGGTGAAGAAGGTTGAAAACGATATGATAAAATAGTAGCAATCGGTAGCTACCTTGTTGTATGCTTCGAAAAAGCTCCTAAGCTTAATGTGATAAGCTTAGGAGCTTTTTTCGGTTTGCTCGGTGTCTTCTTTTAGATTACTCAACAGCTTTTTACCGACTGCTCAATAACTTTTTATTGATTGCTCAATTACTTTCTTTAAAAAGCTCGCCAGCTTTCTTTAAAAAGCTCGCGAGCTTTTTGCAAATAGCTGGCGAGCTTTTTTCTGTTTACTCGGTAGGTTTCTGTTGCTTGTTCGGTTTCTATTGTTCAAATGGTTTTTATAAACAATAATGCCGCTTATCCATTTCGAGGATAAACGGCATCGTTGTTTTGTTGCTATTTATGCGGGTTGCCTTAGCGCATATACCATAAACCGTGTTTTTTTAGCATCGGAACAACCACTTGCTCGGTGGTGCTGTCGCCGTAATGCAATAAGAGGAAAGCATTGGCTGAGCTGTCTTTTGCAAGGAATCTGCCACTATGCACGCTTACTTTCTTTATTCCTTTGTGCTTTTTATCTTGCTGCTCCATGAAAACTTTGAAGTTAGCAAGCATTTGGCGCTTATAGCTTTGGGGCAGCGAGTCGGGCAGATACAAGCCTTTCAAAAACAGCTCGTGTTCGCCCGAAATAAGGTTGTCGTAGTAGTGCTTTGCAGCTTGTGCCGCAATTGCGCCATGGTCTACGTTCTTCTCCTTGCTACAAGAAGGAAGAAGAACTGCTGCGAAGAGCAAAACATAAAGTAGTTGTTTCATACCTTTATTATTGTTTACTTCTGACGTATAAACACATTGATAGGGCAGCCGTTGAGGTCCCAACGCTCGCGTATCTTGTTTTCTAAGAAACGGCGGTAAGATTCTTTCACGTACTGAGGTAGGTTTGCGTAGAATACAAACGACGGAATCTGCGTGTTCGGCAGCTGCGAACAATATTTTATCTTGATGTACTTACCCTTTACCGATGGTGGGGGAGTTTCCTCGATGATAGGTAGCAACACTTCGTTGAGCTTGGTTGTACCAATGTGCATGTTTCTGTTCAAATAAACTTGCTTAGCTACATCAAGAATCTTGAAGATGCGTTGCTTTGTAAGTGCCGATGCAAAGATGATAGGAAAATCAACAAACGGAGCCATGCGCTCACGAATGGCATTCTCGAACGTCTTTATTACCTTCTGATCTTTGTTCTCAACAAGGTCCCACTTGTTTACAACCACCACCAAACTCTTATTGTTTCGCTGAATCAGCTGGAAGATATTCATGTCCTGCGCCTCAATTCCACGCGTAGCATCAATCATCAAAATACACACATCTGAGTTCTCAATACTGCGGATTGAACGCATAACAGAGTAGAACTCAAGGTCTTCAGTAACCTTATTCTTACGGCGGATTCCCGCTGTATCAACAAGATAGAAATCGAAACCAAACTTGTTGTAGCGTGTGTAAATACTGTCGCGCGTTGTACCAGCAATTTCTGTAACAATGTTGCGGTCTTCGCCAATGAAAGCATTGATGAGGCTCGACTTTCCAGCATTAGGACGACCAACAACCGCAAAACGAGGAATCTCCTCTTCAAGCTCTTCGTCAGGAACATCTTTCATGCGTTCGAGAAGTAAATCGAGCAAATCGCCCGTTCCGCCACCCGTCTGTGCACTGATACAAATAGGGTCGCCAAGACCTAAACGATAAAAGTCTGCCGACATATAGTATTCGCCACTGTTGTCAACCTTATTGGCAACAAGAATAACAGGAAGCTTAGTGCGGCGTAGAATCTGCGCTACATCTTCGTCCCAATCAGTAACTCCTGTTTCGTTATCAACAACGAAAAGCACAAAATCAGCCTCTTCCGTAGCCACTAATACTTGCTTGCGGATAGCATCTTCGAAAATATCGTCTGATTTTACAACCCAACCGCCAGTGTCGACAACTGAGAATTCGCGTCCGTTCCATTGACATTTTCCGTACTGACGGTCGCGTGTTGTACCTGCCGTATCGCTTACAATGGCACGACGGCTTTGCGTTAATCTGTTGAAAAGTGTAGACTTACCCACGTTCGGGCGGCCTACGATTGCTACTAAATTTGCCATTTATTGATGGTCTTTCCCACGCTGAGAAACATCTCAAGGGGGCAAGGTGAGGTCTGCACCTTATGAATATTTGCCGAAGATGACCACGTCTCCAGCCCTCGCACTATGCGAGAGTTCGCCCTACATACAGTCAGGGCGTTGTTTGTTGCTTTGTTTAGCTTTTCTTCCTTCTACAGGATTTTCTCAACACGATGTTGAACTAGTAACGAAACAACTACGTACTTTATTTGAGGATATAACTCAAATAATTCAACTTTGTGTTGGTAAAATAATGAAACAGCTTGGCTTTTTATTCGGGATTGTAGCCGAAATTGCCCAACTCTTTCTGCGAATTACGCCAGTCCTTATCCACCTTAACAAATGTCTCCAAGTATATTTTCTTATCAAAGAACTTCTCAAGACTCTTGCGCGCCTCCGTAGAAACCTTCTTTAATGCCTGTCCTTGGTGCCCAATAATAATACCTTTTTGGCTGTCGCGTTCTACATAAATGACAGCATTGATGTGTATTTTCTTATCATCTTCCTTAAAACGCTCCACAACAACCTCAACAGAGTAGGGCACTTCCTTGTCGTAATAACGAAGAATCTTCTCTCGAATAATCTCAGTTACAAAGAACTTTGCAGGTTTATCAGTAAGCTGGTCTTTATCAAAATAAGCAGGACTCTCTGGCAACAACTCTTTAATGCGCTTCATCAGTGCATCAGTGCCAAACTTATTCGTTGCCGAAATAGGCAAAATTTCAGCCTTAGGCAGAAGTCCGTGCCACTTTTCAACAAGACCAACAAGCGTCTTTTGGTCGCTTTCGTCAATCTTATTGATGAGCAATATAACTGGAATTTGCATTTTTGCCACCTTCTCCAAGAAGTCTGAATTCTTCTCAGGTTTCTCAATAACATCTGTAACGTAGAGTAAGATGTCGGCATCGGCAAGGGCTGATTCCGAAAAATGCAGCATCATCTCCTGCATTTTATAGCTTGGTTTCAGTACACCAGGAGTATCGGAGAACACAATTTGCATGTCTTCCGTATTCACAATGCCCATGATACGATGGCGAGTAGTTTGTGCTTTGAACGTTGCAATACTAATCTTTTCGCCAACGAGTTGATTCATCAGCGTACTTTTACCCACATTGGGGTTACCTACTATATTTACAAATCCAGCTTTATGCATATCTTTAATAAAAAACGCATCTATCTTTATTGCAAAGAAAGATGCGTTAATCTTTATTTATACGAATTCAAACTTATTTCTTTGCCACTGCAGAAGCTCCGTCGTAAGCCCACTTATAATAAGATGCGCCATGAACAAAGCCTGCACCAAAGGCAGTGAATATAAAGTTGTCGCCTTTCTTAAATTTAGCTTCCTCGTCCCAAAGTGCAAGTGGAATAGTTGCAGCACTGGTATTTCCATAGCGCTGAATGTTTATTACCACTTTCTCTATTGGGAGGTTAGCACGTTTTGCTACAGCCTCAATGATTCTTAGGTTAGCCTCATGTGGGACTACCCATTTAACATCGTCTCCAGTAAGATTATTGCGCTTCAGTATTTCCTTAACATCGTTACTCATACTTGTTACAGCATACTTGAATACCGTTCGTCCTTCTTGATAAAGGTAGTGTAAACGACGGTCTACTGTAAATTGTGATGGAGGACAAACTGAGCCGCCACCTTTCATGTGAAGGAATGGCAAGCCTTTGCCATCAGTGCGCAGGAACGAATCCTGTACACCAATACCCTCTTCAGTGGTAGCTTCTACAAGAACTGCACCCGCGCCATCGCCGAATAACACGCATGTTTGGCGGTCTGTGTAGTCTACAATTGATGACATCTTGTCGGCTGCTATAACAATAATGCGTTTATAGCGTCCGCTTTGTATCATTGTTGAGGCTACATCGAGCGAATAAAGAAATCCGCAGCAAGCAGCAGAGAAGTCAAAGCCAAAGGCATTCTTCAAGCCTAACTTGCCTATAACGATAGAAGCAGTTGATGGGAATTTGTAGTCTGGAGTGGTTGTAGTAAGGATAAGAGCATCAATACTATCTGGGTCAGCTCCTGTTTTCTCCAAGAGTTGCTTTGCAGCCTTGCGAGCCAAATAGCTTGTACCAAGCCCCTCTTCTGTTAAGATTCGGCGTTCCTTGATGCCCACGCGCTCCATAATCCATTCATCAGTGGTATCGACCATGCGTGATAATTCCTCGTTAGTGAGGACATAATCAGGCACATAGCCACCTATACCAGTGATAATGGCATTTAATTTCTCCATTTGCGTATTACTCCACAGTTTCTTTTACGATAGCAATTTTACCACGATAGTAGCCACAAGTTGGGCAAACTGTGTGATAAATGTAGTAAGCGCTGCAATTAGGGCATACTGCCAATGTTGGAGCTACTGCTTTATCGTGAGTTCTTCTCTTGAGTGTACGAGTCTTTGACTGTCTTCTTTTAGGATGTGCCATAATTCTTTAAACGTTTAATATTTTTTTATTTTTTCAATTTTAATAGGGCTTCCCAGCGCGAATCCATAGGTTTCTCGTCTTCCGAACCGCTTCGGGCGGCAGAGTGTTCCTCAAGAGCTCTTATCATAGCGGGGTTACATTTTCCAGGTGCATGTACATGCTTGATAGGCAGAGCAAGAACTATAAATTCGTAGACAAACCATGAAACGTCGAGTATTCCTTCGTTCTCGGCTACTATAACAAGGTCGTCTTCTTCTGAGTATGCGTTACCAAACTTAGCTTCCAGACGCTGTTGCGTCTCAATAGGCTGCTCCATATCATCCAAACAAAGGTCGCACGGCAGTATAACCATTCCTTTTTCGTGGAAATCAAGTGTGAAGTAATCGTTTTGGGTGCGTACTATTTCTAATGAAACATGTACATTTCCGCGACTTACTTCGGGAGCATCAACTGCCTTAAAGTAAGTATCGTCAAGGTCGAACTCGAAGCTATTTAAGCCGTCAGAAAGACCCTTCAAATCTATTTTAAGGATATCCAAGTCCATAATCGGTGTGCAAAGGTACGAATATTTTTCTGATATTAAGCAAATTAAAAGCAAAAAATATGTTTTTAGCAGTTCGCTATAAGGTTTTACAAAGATAACTTCCTATTTCTTATTTTTAGATTAAAGGGGTGTTATATAATTGTAAAGAATTTTAATGGTTATATCTGTGGTATAACAGTTTAGTTATCAGTGTTTTGCGAAGTAGGTTGTTTTGCGTTGCAATAGAGCTTGTTTTGTACGATAATAGTGCCTGTTTTGCAATGCAAAATAAGCACTATTGGAAAGTCAAAGTGATGTTATCACTTTTTAACTCAATTATATTTACAAAATTAAAGTGTGTTTTCGACACTCTTTTTAGATAGTACAGGGAAAATAAATCTGCTTTTAGTACTGACTATTGATTTGCTTTTAGTTCTATCCTGAAAGTAGTTCCTTTGCCAAGTTCGGAGCTTTTCACAAATATTTTACCATTGTGGTATTCTTCCACAATGCGTTTAGCAAGACTTAAACCTAAGCCCCAGCCACGGCTTTTTGTTGTGAAACCAGGACGGAAGATATTGCGAAGGTCCTTCTTCTTAATGCCTTTTCCTGTATCGCTTATCTCTACTATTACTCGTTCGCCAATAGTTTCTACGTGTAATGTAATTGTCCCCGATACACCTCCCATGGCATCCACAGCATTCTTACAAAGGTTTTCTATCACCCATTCGAATAGCGATGCATTAAGACGGATAATGATATCTTCTGTAGGAAAATCTTTTTTAAGTTGGATTGTCTTTGAGGTGCGGCGGTCCATGTAGTCAATAACATGGTCGAGTACTTCGCTCAGACTTACTGGAATTGGTTCGGGCAGTGAACCTATCTTTGAGAAACGGTCGGCTATAAGTTGCAATCGTTTTACATCTTGGTCCATCTCTGGAAGCAATTCATCGTCAGGATAGTTTTCTTTTAGTATGGTAGTCCACGCCATAAGAGAAGAAATGGGAGTGCCTAACTGATGGGCCGTTTCTTTGCTAAGACCTACCCAAACTTTATTTTGCTCTGCTCTTTTCGAGGTGAGGAGTGCAAAAATGGCCACAACCACAAATAGCATAACTACGCCTAATTGTACGTACGGATAGAAAGCGAGCCGTTTCAGCATCAGCGAATCGTCATAACAGACATCAATATAATCGTTTGAGGTTCCTGATAGGCTTATTCTTATATTTTGCTTGTTAGCTTTTAGAAGTTTTGCCATGGTTGATACATATTGCAAGCTATCCTTATAGTTCTTTGCATTGATGGTAACATTGCGGAAGTCCGTAACGTTTTCATCGCTGTCAAGTACTACAACGGGGATGGTATTGTTTTCGTTGAGCACCTTTAAAACCAATGCAAGGTCGGTGTTTTCATCGGCTTGACTTAGTGCGCGCATAGCTTCTGCCCACACTTCCATCTTGGTGCGTTCCTGCCGAGCCAAATCTTTCGTAAGTATATTCGATGCTACCAGCGACATAACTGCTATTGCTATTGCCGCTACAACAAGGATTATTTTTACTTGCCTTATTCTATCTGTCCATTGCATAACACATATATAAACGACTGGTAACCGATTTTATTGTATGTAGTTGTGCCCTCTTTGATGCGTATGAAAACAATAAGAGGGTGTGTCAAAATTGATACATCCTCTTTTTTATGCACAAAGCTCCGAC
>NZ_JABZSJ010000008.1:0-58234 GCF_015262605.1 Prevotella aurantiaca
ATTTGACAGTCTCCAGAGATTCTTAAGAGGGAATTAACTGAATTACCCTAATTAACCAAAATTTTTGAAGTATTTTTTTGCAAAAAACACTTCTTTTTTATCATTATACAATCAATAGTAGCTAATTTTATTTATTTCTGCAAACACGCTGTTTTAATATAAAAAATTATCTTTGCATTATCAGTTAATATAGGGGGCTGAAAATTTATAATTACAAAATAAAAAATTATAATTATAAAATCAACAAATTATTATTATAAATTTTTATTTTATAATTAAAAAAATATGGCAACAAATAAATGGGTAAAAAGTAAGTCTAAATTTCCAAAGATAAGAGAAATATAGACTTACCCATTTTTTAAAAGAAAGTACCTTTCTTATATAAAGTTTAAAGTAAGTTGTGCTTAAAATATTTTGAGTTCTATTTACTTTGTTCTAAACATTTAATAAATTGAAACCTCGCAAAAAGAAAAAGAGTACTTACCCTGTAGGATAAGTACTCTTTCTTTATCTGAGAATTATAAAATCTCTTTTATCTAACATTCACCTTTGTTACCTTATTACCAACACGTACAACATAAGTACCAGCAGATAGAGAAACATGTGTTTCGTTATCAGCCAATTTGTTTTGATAAGCTAACTTACCATCGATAGTATAAACAGCGAGGATGCTATTCTTTGCACCAAGAACTGTAATTCCACCATTTACAAGCTGTATTGTTACATCGTCAGCATTAACGCCATCAATACCAGCTGGATTTGGATCGAAGGTAATATAGTTGGTTATTTGGTAGAGATTAGGCAAACGAGTATTACGCATCAAACAAACAAGGTTGTTAGCAGCCTTTGTTAATTTTAGCGTAGTAACACCATTTACGATAGAGAACTCGTCAGCTTCTAACTCTTCACCTTGTGGTTCACCATCAATAACATTGATACGGTCAACAAACCAACGGAATGTTGTAGGTTCACCATCAACTATAGCTTCAGAACTTAAGTCTACCTTACCATTAACGCTCTTCACATCGAGAGGTTCTTGTAGGTTGTAAGAATACTTAAAGAACTTGCTCTTACCATCGCTATCTACTGCTATTGGCATTGTAGAGAATCTTAATTTGTTCTTAACAAGATTCAATACGGTGAGTTTTGTATTCTTAGAAATATCAACCTTTGTAAGTTTATTATCGTTCAACCAAAGTTGTTCCAAAGCAGGAGCATTGTCGAGAGAAACACTTTCAAATGCATTTTTGCTCAAGTCGAGATTCCAAAGATTTGGATTATCTATCTTAATTTCTTTCATATTGTTGCCAGAAAGAAGTGCAAGACCGAGCTTCTTAGCCTTCGACAAATCGAAAGTCTTCAGCTTATTTTCATTCAAAGAGAGGAAGTAGAGGTTCGGGAACTTCGATAAATCAAGTTCTGTTAATTCGTTTCCACTGAGATTCAACTGTGTTAGAGCAGAAGAAGCAGGGAGATTAACCGATTTCAATCCAGCATCATCAATTGTAATGGTGCGAGCATCTTTCAAACCAGTGAAGTCAGTTTCGCCAATCTTAGCGTGTGAAATACTAAATACTGAGAGTTTATCTTGTTCGTTAGCAACAAGAACACGTACCTTGGTATTTGCTTTCGATTTAGCTCTAAAGATTTTGTAAGAAGTATCCAATGTATACTGAGTAACATTACCATCAGCATTCCATTCGAAATAAACAGATGTACCCTTAACTGGACTTGCCATAGAAAGTTCAACGCTATCTACTGCATTTACAGTTGTGAAAGATGCCAATTCGTATTGAGGCATAGCAATAGGTTGCACAAGCGTTGTTTTAAACACATTTGCACCTGTAAATGCAGGATAAGCAGCATGTGTCATCTCACAATAAATCTTACCAACACTTAAATTTAGGAATTTAGCAGCACCATTATTTATAGTATAATCTGTGCCTTCCTGTAATCTGTCGCCATTTGCTTTCTTCCATACATATTGTGTTGTTGCACCCTTCTTTGTAATGAATTGCTCAGAAAGGTCGATACCTGGAGAAGATTCTGAGATTTCGAGAACTTGCTGTGGAGCATAGATAAAGTTTGCACCTTCTAATCCGAAATCTGCAGGCATATTAGCCAATGTAAACTTATTGCCGCTTACATTTAAATAAGCCATAGGAGCAACTGGCGGAATCTTAATTTCAGTCAATTGGTTGTTAGAAGCATCTAAGCGCTCTAAGAGTTCACTATGATTAAGCAACAAGCGCTTGAAAGCATTATTAGATATATTGAGCGAACGAAGGTTGTCTGCATCAGATACATCTAAATTAACCATCTTATTATTGCTTATATCAAACTTACGAACAGCATAGAAATCATCAAATTCATAGCTTTCCAATTGGTTGTTGCTTAAGTTGATGTCTGTCAACAAGCTCTTATAGAAATAAGATGATGGGCCTTTCAATGTGAGGCGTGTAAGCATGTTACCTGAAAGGTCAAGCTTTTCAAGTTTATTGTTGTAGCTGAGGTCAATATTTCTTAAACCAGCATTCTTCAAAGAGAGTACACGCAATTGATTTAATCCAGTAAGATCGATATTATCAATAGGCAAATTATCAGTTTCTAAAGACGATACATAACGGTCTTGTGGTACGTAAACAATTATGTTTCCAGAACCTTTACGCTGTGTATCAATGTTTGCAACTGTAGGACGTTCTGACTTAATTGCTATTGGAGTAAGATTACCATCTCCCAAATCAACCTTAATAGTAACAGGAGAAGCTTCAGTAGCACCAATAACACCTATTGACATCTTAATAGGAGCACCAGCTGAACCAAGACTTGTTAATTCAACAGCCTTAATATCCTTACCAAAGTTTTCGGCAGTTCTAATGTTGAAATTCTCGGTGCGGATTGGATAATCTTTTAATACAGTATTAGTAAACTGAAGGAACACTTGGTCTGAAAGTGCTTTCAACAAAGTTACCTTTCCGTTTTCATACTTATAATATGTATTGTCTAACTCAACAGGCTTTGTTGGATCTTCCTTTGGAACTCTGAAAAGAATACCATTGGTTGTTGTACCTTGACGCAATACACGATGGCTAAGGTCGATAACATCGCCAACTTTATAAGTATCGTTCAATTCCATTTCATGCTGTGCATGATAATATTCGAACCAGTTTCCAGGCCAAGGCAATGTTGCAAAGTCCATATAATTATTACGAACGTTTACACTGTAAAGGTCTGGGTTCTTACTTACATCAAGAGAACGCAAGAGGTTATCGTCGCAAGCGAAAGTAAAGAGTTTTGGATTCTTACTAATATCAAGTGTCTTGAATCTGTTACCACTACAGAAGAAATAATAGAGTTCAGGACAATGTGAAATGTCTATTTGTTCAAACTTAATGTCAGTATTTACAGTACCAGAAGAATGAGAAATATAAAGTTCTCTTATCTTTGGGTTCTTACTTAGATCAAGTGATTTAATACGTGAATCGCTGACATTCAAAACCTGCAATTCAGGGTTCTTAGTAAGATCTACAGAAGATACATTAGTCATATCAAGACTCAAACGTTGCAAATTAGGGCAACCAGTTGGGTCTACAGAAGTCAAGCCTAAAGTGTGATAAGCGTCGAATGAACGAATTGCAGGGAAATTGCGGAGTGAGAAGTTAGATGAGATATGACCAATCTGTGCAATTTCTAATACCAATAAGTTTGGCATAGAACCAATCATCAAAGGAGTTGCCTTTGTGAATGGGTTATCCTGCAAATAGATAATACTTAGAGTCTTTAAAGCATCTATGTTGAGAGCGTTCAATACGTTGTGCTCCAAATTAAGAATTCGAAGTTTCAACTTACTGCTGAACTTAATCTCATCAATTTCGTTTCCAGAAGCATTGAAATAGTAAATCTTATTGGGGTCGCCATAAATTTTTACCCAACCTTCTTTTGAAACTTGTCCTGTATAAAGTGAACCCTTAATAGATTGATCTTCCTTTAATTGAGCTTCATCTACTTCGAATTCTTCTTCACCAGCACCGCAGTCGATATTTACTATCTGCTTGCCATCTGATGAACCAAGAACAAATGAAACACTTGGCGTAATGCCAGAACTTTGCGCCTTTTCATAAATATTTGTATGAAAACTTATGATTGGTTCCTCGCTTTGCGCATGTGCTTTGAGCGGAGTTACAATCATCGCCATCAGAACCAAAAGAACTGATGCTAAGAAACTTAATTTTTTCTTCATATTTTAATAAATAATAATTCGTTGTGCTGGGCTTCCGTTCACTTGAATAAGGTAAACTCCTTTCTCCCATGAAGAAGCATCAATGTTAGTTTCATTACCTTTGGCTACATGCGACTGTACCAACTGGCCAGAGAGATTATAAGCACGTACATTTAATTGCTTAGCGTTTGCAAGGAAAACTGTGAAAGAACGGCTACCTGTCATGTTGAGAATTGGCAATTCTTTTTGTTCTGTTTTCACACCTTGAATACCACTTGTATTCTTCTCAAGTAATACTTGCTTTAAACCAGCATAAGCATCAAACTTACCAGCACCCCATTGTACAGGGTCGCCTGTGCTTGTTACATAATTATCTTTTACTGCAGTTTCCTTAATAATACGAACTACATCTTTATAAGTTAAGTTAGGGTTAGCTTCCAACCAAAGTGCAATAGCACCAGCTACAACTGGAGTTGCCATTGAAGTTCCAAGCGATTGATGCCAGAAATATGTCTTTCCACCTTGATCAAACTTAGCTTGCAATGCAGCAGGAGTATAACCCATTGAAGGGTTAGTTACACAATATGTATTAACTGAAGATACAACAGACGCTCCAGGAGCACAGATATCTGGCAAGTTTCTACCATCAGCTAATGTTCCATATGAAGAGAAACGAGATACTTCGCCTGCAGGGAAATCATCGTTCTGTCCCTTTTTGTTATAACCGTAAACATAACCATCTAACGAAGGCCAATGGTTACGAACGTTGTAACTTCCAACACTTATTACGTTGGCTGCACATGCCATATCGCTGATAGATCCATTGCGAGAACCTTTTACCCAGTCTTTCTGATTATAATCGTCAAAATAAACAAACTGAGCATCGCCATATACATCTACTCGTTGTCCTGCTTTCTTGCTCTTGATAATCAAGCCTAACTTATAATTACCATCTTTATTAGTTGTTTGATTATCGCTTGTCAAGAACTGTGCAAGTACATAATAACGGCCAGTTTCTTGGTCTTTGATAGACGCTGCACTGATATAACCATTAAATGCTTTTGCAAAAGTAGAATTTACAACAGCTCCTGTGATTGCATATTCGCCACCAGAAGAATAGGTAACTGGCTGTCCATTTGTATTTGTTGCTACAGGAATACGTACTGCAACTTTATTGTCGCGTGCAGCATTTGTTACTACAATCTGCAATTCAAATTCGTCTGCGTTATTGCTATAAGCACAAATTTGACCATTACGAAGATTATAATAAGTCTTGCTTGGTGTTTTGTATTCACCTTCCATCATTGGGCGGATAAAGGTCTGAACTGTAGAATCAGCTTTATCAAATTTTGCTGTCAAAGCAATTGGTTGGTCTGCTTCGTTACCAGCAGCTACACAAATGATTGCTTCTTTACCACATAATGCAAGGAATCTATTCATTACACTTGTTGAATCGTGTGCACCAACGTTACTACCTAAAGAAAGGTTTATAACACATGGTTTACGCTTTGGGCCAGACAACTTTGAGTAATTGATAATGTCATCAACACCAAATGCAATAAATTGGTCGCGTAAATCACCACATGAAGCAATAATTTCTGATTCAGTAGCACCTCCATAATAAAGGTTTGGCACAGTTACGTTATAAGATACATCTTGGTTGTCACTCTTTGCAGCAACGATATTTCCTTTGTATCCACCTGCCATAATACCCAATGTGTGGGTGCCGTGGAAGTTTGTATAACTATCGGTTGCAAACTCTTCAATAGGGTATGTATCGTCGCGTTGTTGCATTGTGTCTAGTACCGCACGAGGATAATAGTTCTGATAAAGATAGCCTTGCTTTGTTGTGGTGGTGGCTGTTATCTTACTAAGATACCCAAAACGTGTTGTACCATCAGGCTTTAAAAAGTTGATATGGTTAGGGTCGATACCTCCATCAACAATACCTGTTACAACTCCTTTACCGGTGTAAGCCTGTGGAAGATTAATACCTTGATGAATTTTATCGATACCTGTTACACTGCGAACAATGTCCATCTTCTGATAAACAGGACGCGACAATTCCATGCGACGGACGCATTTCAAGTCTGAAATACGTTCTACGTCAGCTGTTGGAAGCGTAACGATAGCAATATTACCACGAACTCTTAGTACTTTTACTCCTTGCTTTTCAAGTTCAGCAAGCGCATTTTGGCCGTTGAATTCAATCATTGCCATAACATTTTGCTGAACTTCTTTCGCACGTTCAAAGGTGCGCAAACGACTATTGTATGTCGGAATTGATGTATTCCGCAACTGCAATAGCATCATTTGACTTTGTAAGTCGAGCTTTGATTGGCCAAAGACTGAAGTAGCCATGGCTAAGCTCAAAATAGTAAACGCAAATTTTCTCATTATTTTTTAATTAAGATTTTCTTACCATTTATTATATACAAACCTGAAGGCAAGTTGTCGCCTTGTACACGGGTTCCATCAAGACGATAGATAGTTGCTTTTTTGTTTGCCGACTGTTCTTGAATGCCACCAATTCCGGTTGGACCACTGAGCAAAATCTCCAAACGATCGCCATTCTTCAATGTTACTTCGAAGCTAGTTCCGCCTTCATAAGCAGGTTTTACTTTCTCTCCATTCAGATTTACAATCATCTTGCTGAGGTCGTTACCATAAGCACCAAACATAAATGTATTATCATCGGCAGAGAACATCAGTGTGTTTTCTCCGCTTTGCATTGGAACTATTGAACGATCTGAACGATAAAAATTGAAACCGTAATTGGCAAGACTTATATCGTCAATATAAACAATTGCTTTCTGGTCGCGAACGATTGCTGAAGTTGTTATATCTATCTTCATTCCCTCAGTGAGTTTTATCTCGTAAGAACCATCGCCACCAGCTGTCATTGCTGTGCCATTTACTTTAAGGGTTTCTATCTTGCAGCCACTATTTGGCTTTATCTGAATCATGCTACTTACTTCGTTCAATTCGATCGTGTTTTCGCCGTCTTTAATAGTTATGACTTTGTTATTGTAGCTACTGCCTTGGTAAACAGTTATATTTTGGGCTTTATCTACGTTCAATATTGCTTTAATGGTTGCATATTTGTGCGCTGTAATATCGAAAGTAGTTTCAGCTTTCACAAGATATTCAAAGGTTCCGTAAACGCTTGTAACTACGTCATTAACTTTGAAAACGTCTAATGAATAGTTTGTTTTGTCGAAGGTAAGTGCGAGCTTTGTTCCTGCCTTCAATGTAAAGTTGGCATCGGTAAAGTTGGTTACTTCTTTACCATCGGCTGTAACCTTACTGATAATAGCTTTAACGTCTTCGCTTGAGAAATTGAATTTAACCGGACAGTCTACATCTGGATAATTGGCTGTAATAACTACTACGCTTCCTTCTTTAGGTGTTACAAAGAACTGATTGCCTGAACCATTTACTTCTACTCCGTCGAGTGTAACTTTATAAAGTGGCACATCGCCATAATTAGCATTACTAACGATTAAAGTTTTCTCTACATTTGGAATCCATTTCACTGTATTATCGCCGTTTTGTAAACTTACTGGTGTGTGCGACTCATAGCGTTCTATCTTTACTTTTGCGGCATTATCAACTTTAACTATGCAAGATGAAGTACGTGCATCAGCAAGTACGCCCGACTTTACTGTAAAAGTAAGGTTGGCATCGGCATCTGATAAATAAATGTTGCAAGAAGTAAGACTTGAAATTGTTTGTTCTACAACCTCGCCGTCTTTGTTTGGTTTATAAACTCTCTTTAAATAAAAACCTTCCTTGGCTTCTATCTGAACAGAGCCATACTTTGGGACCATTAATTCGTTTACACCATTAACGATATTCGCTACTGGTGCGTAATTAACCTTTACCGTCACTCTACTGGCATCGTCTACATCTAACTTAATTGACGTATCTGCCATAGCATTCATTGACGTTAGTGCCATTAGCACTAAGACAAAGGCATAGTAGATTTTCTTCATACGCTTTTAAGATTGTTGTTATTGTTATTATCTAGTTTAAAATTTTCTTCAGAATGATTTTGCTTTGGATGTACTTATCTGATTTAATTCGTATGATAAGGCTACCTTACATGAGAGAACTTCGCTAAGTCTCTTTTAATGTTCGCTTACAAAGATAGACATAAAATATAATAAACAAAACTTTATTTCGGTTTTTTTGTTATTTATTTCAATTATTTCCTTTTTTTTAAAAACACATCACATTATAATATTTACCCCCCTATTTTTAATTTTGCAACGAAACAACTGGCAATATTTGCAAACTGTTAGCGACAAAACAGCATGAAGCAAACTTTAGACACAAAATAATAGCTTATATGTATCTTTCTTCTTACACATATTATTTGTTAATGCTTATCTACTCGTACTATCTTAATAGGTGTAACGAACAAAATTGGCATCTGACTGATAAGTGGGTTTGTTAAGTGAAGAAAAAATAATTTTATCGACTCGTTGAAACGCTTAAGAAAATCTATTCTAAGCAACGATGAAACCGCAGCTACAATAATATGATTGCTCATTCCAGAAAATATGACGTCATATTTTTTAGAGCCTTTAATCAGTTTGATTAATACCTTATAACAAGCAACTTACAAAGACACGAAAAAAGCGTGTTTACTCATTTGGTAAACACGCTTTTTGAGGTTTATTTTTTCCTAATCTATTAGGAGAAAATATTCATTATTTGTTGCGCAACTTGTAGGTTTTTACATCGTTGTCGGTAGCAACCTTCAAGATGATTATACCTTGTTGTAATTCGGAAATGTTAATATTTGGTTCGTAACCGCCTTGTTTCAACAACTGACCTGCTGTTGAATAGATGTGGTAGTTCTTGTAAGTTCCGCCCATCTTTATGTTTCCGTCTACTACAATTGGTGTTGCACCATTGCCATTTTCTACATTTTCGATACCAGTATTGATGTCGGCAAGTACTTTAACAATTGCAGGTTCGGCACCAGGAACCTGAACAATAAAGGCAGCAGCATGTTTCTTACTATCTTCGCTGTAGAAGATGAATGATGCTTCTCCACCTTCTGGATTCAACTCTGGAGTAAGTAACTGGAAGTTCTTCTTCATCTTTGAAGGCGATAAAGCAATGCTTACCTTATCTGTTGGGTTGTTCTTGGTTGTTACCTTGAACACTACAGGTGCAGTCTTCTGCTTCGTCTTGTAAGGAACATAGAGGATTTTCTTATCGACTGTTATTTCTGGTAAATCAGTTCGACCAAACGAAACATTGTCAATCATCCAGTTCAAACCAGAATAATTGCCGCCTTCCTTGCTATAGAAAGAGAATGCAAGGTGGAAATTGTCGTTGATATTTAATTCTGGATGCTTTGAAAGATCTATGCGATAGTTCAACCACGTACCATTATCGATTTCAACACCTGCAGGTTTGTACTTTTCAATATCGAGCACTTGTTCTTTCACAACACCATCTTTTTCGGTAATGATGTATGCTTGGAAAAGCTCTTCGCGCTGTTCATCTGTACTTAATCCATTGAAGCGGAGACTGAAAGTAAGGATTTTGCTTGCAGCCTGCTGGTAAGAAAGTGTTGGAGAAACAAGCCACGATTCATATGAATTGTGGTCAACAACACCAGTTTTCCAGAATGTAATATAAGCACCTTCATGTTCAACTTTTCCATCAACAAGGTTGTTTTCTCTTAACTTCCATGTCCAGAATGGACGATCGCCACGTATAATCAAATTCTGCCAGCCATCTATGCTAAGAATTTGCCTGTGACGCATATCGCTGAATCGTTCATTAATCAAAGACAATGGACTTGCATCAGCATTTGCCATCATAGCCTTAGTAATATCAGCAAATATTTCGCGCTGTGCACTTTCGTTCTCATAAAGCAGAACAGTATTCACATTAACATCAGCTTCGGCAATATTCACAAAGCGCACAAGTGTTGGACGATGATTATCGAGAGTAAACTCACCAGCAGCATTTGCTTTTCCATCATTGTTCAAAGGCAACCAGTGGCCACCACCATCAATAGAATATTCTGCACGGAAAGAATTTACTGCAGTAGCAGGAGTTAGCTTCACTTTATTCAAACCATTTACCAAAATATCATCGTAATAGAGCATACCGCCCTTATTCAGTGTTATATTACTTGCACTGTTCCATTTACCTTCTATCTTCCAATATCCAAGGTCGTACTTTCCGAAGTTCTTCCATTCTGTTTCGTTTGCATAACGTTCTTCAATAGTGTTAGCTGTAAACTTCTCCACCTTTGCTCCAGTTGTAGGTTCTTCGCATACACCTTTTAGATTGTAACGAACTGTATCGCCTAAAATAGTTGACACAACAAGTGTTGCGTCATATGTTCCTACAGCAAGCGGACGGAAATCAATACGGAGCTTTGGTTCACCATAAATAGTTCCTTTGCTCTTGTTATACATGAAGATATTTGTATTACTCTTAAAGCAATTCACTTCAGAAGAATGTTCGATGGCAATCTTTACATCAGTAATAATGTCATTTACATCAAATTCTAAGTTTTGTGTAACAGTCTTGCCTGGCTCTGCTTTCATCTCGGTGATAGGTGTATTTGCCGACAACTTAACAGAAGGTTTCTTGCCTTGCTCCATGAAATAAGCAATCAACAACATATCGCCATTTCGCGTTTCCTCTGCACCAGAGAAACTCAACCTAAACGAATCAGCATCTTTAAAAGCGCCTTTTTTTGTTGGAGTTACAATAAGTTTTGCTCCAACAGATTGGCTCTTACCTATTTCTTCGATATCAAGTTTCATCATATCGCTCGCCTTAGTGTATCTGTCGCCACCGCTAAAGTTTGGCTTTTGTGCCTCACTTAAATGCATTGTTTGGATAGCAATGTCGTATGTTTTAGTCTCTCCTACTTCACCATAAATAGTGTGTACCTGTGGAAGAATTGCAACAAGCGGTTTAGCTTTTGCCTCTGAAGCTTTCATACGATTAGCACTGAAGTCGTCTAAACTTACTTCGCTATTCTCTTGTACTTCAACGGCAAACTCTAACTTTGTTGCATTTTCTGGACAGATCGTGCGGAAAGTCAATGTTCCCCACGACTTCAATTTACCAAATACAACTTTAGGATTATTGATAAAGGCATCTTCGTTACTTTGAACTGCATTGCCATTATCGTCAAGCCAACGAAGTGCAAGGCGCAAAGCACCATCTTTATTTGCACTTGAAATAGTTGTGTAATGAATCTGACACTCTATTTCGTCGCCAAGTGTTACATCGTTCTTCTTTAAGTCAATCACTTGTTTCAAGAAACCTTTATTGTTTCCTGTCTTAATGCCGACACCAAAACCAGTGTCTGAGTGATAGCTATCGCGCTTTTCACGTTTAAATATTTTTTCGCCTTTAACTTCCCAATTCTTTGGCAAATTGTTCGAATCGAAGTCCCAGAAGAACTGATTTTCCAATAGTTCTTTTTCAGGTTTGTCTTGCTGTGTTGCTTCTGTACCTTTTCCTTTCAATACGATGGTTTCAACCTTACTACCAGCTGTAATTGTAATCGTTGCAGTTTTATCGCCAGCTGTTTTAGGCTGGAACTTCACGAGCAACTTACCACCTGCTGCAGATAGTTCTTCTCCATTCTCAGTTCTTACAACAAATTCTTCTTTATTATCTCCATCTAAAACAGAAAGAACCTTTTCGCCATTAAAGTTTGCAACTGTAATTGTCGCAGTCTTCTCTTCTGACATTTGATTTAGAACGATTGAACCAAAATCAAGTTCTGTAGGTTCAATAGTTATACTAACAGCTGTTTGCTGTTCTCCAGTCTTAATATTCTTAAGCTTAAATATTGCATAGTTATCTTTATTACCTTCTTCATAGAAAGCAACAAAACCCACACCCTTATCTTTTACAGATTTTGGGATAACTACTGAATAAGTTTCATCATCCGAAGCATTCGATGTCGTAGGAACTACATCTCCTACTTTAGAGATTAACACACCATTCTTATCTATTATAAGAACAGAAAGTTTAACATCACCTTTTACAGTTCCTGTTTTCCAATCAACATTCAACTGCTTGCCAGCTATATCAGACAAGTTCAATGCAGGAGAAACTAAAAAAGATTTGAAGTTTTCATTCAACTTTTTTACTTGTGCATACAATACATTAAAGCTAAATTCTTGATTAGAATAAGATGCATTCCAATAAACACCAGTCTTTACATTAGTTATACTGAACCAAGTATGTCCAATGGCTTCTTTATAATTCTCAGTTTGCGATAAAGATTGTTGCGGTTGTGTATCGTCTAATTTGCTAAAGTCAAGTTCTTGCACTTGTGCATGAATATTATTAGCTACACCAAACAATGCAACCAACAACCAAATCCACACGGCTCTCCGTGCGATAGTCTTAAATTGCGTCATAATGATAAAAATTAATTAATATATAAATTCCGAATATAATTTTGCAAAGTTAGACACATTTTAGAAATAAAACAAATAAAAAGTTCTATTTCGTACAATTCTTTGAAACAGCACCATATATAATGTATATAGAAAGCATAAAAAAAGACTCGCAAACTTTCGCTTACGAGTCTTTTTATTTATTTATTCAAATGTGAATTAGTAACCTTCGTTCTGTGTAAGATTTGGATTGACCTTCATTTCAATTGCAGGGATTGGCCATGCAAAATACTTAGAGTCAGCTTGAAGAACCTTACCAGTAAATTCAGATCCTTTTTCAACAAAGTTTTCTGCAGCAGGTTGATTATCACGACCGCTATATCCTAAGTGATTACGCTTCAAGAAGAAGAAACGTTGACCTTCACCAACCATTTCGCGGAACCATTCTTGACCGATTTCATCAATGCTTGCACCTGTTGTTTGAGCACCACGCGCAGTTTGAAGTTGGTTAAGGATAGCAACAGCATCAGCTGTATGACCAGCTTTCGCATTAGCTTCAGCATTAATCAAATACATTTCTGGCAAGAGGAATGGCTTAACCAAGTGTCGGCCATTTGGATCAGAAGTAGTAAGATTTGGATTACCTATATAACGTTTGAAGAGGTATATCTTACCAGATGTAACATCACCAAAATACATTGTCACACTTTTATCGTACCAATTCTTAAAGCGCAAATCCCCTACTGTATAAAGAGACAATAGCTTTTGTGAAGGTATATATAATGGTGTGTAATAGTATCCCTTTGGATTAAACATGCTAACAAATGCTGAATGAATATTAAGCTGGACAAAGAGATTATTTGTATTTGCACCGTTTTCTTGAATATTACCAGCCAATTGCATAATCGCTTCTGTACCTTTGTCATAAGTGTACTCAGCTACAAAAGCATCTTGAGTACTTGCTAATTGGAATTCAGGATTATCAATCACTTTCTTAGAATAAGTTGCAGCATTAGTGTAATCTTGGATATCAAGATAGTATCGAGCATAAAGTGCATTTACACCATCCATAGTAGGAGTCATCTTGTAATTTGCATTAGTAACACCTAACAGAGGATTAACTTGCTTTGTTGCAATACCATCTGCAGCAATATCAAGGTCAGTTTTAATCTGGTTATAGACAGCTTGTACTGTAGCACGAGCAGGCTTTTCTTCCAAATTATATTCTAACACCAATGGTACACCCGCATCAGTAGAAGCAGTAGCAGCATTATAAGCCTTTGCATAGTGACGAATTAACTGAAGATATGCATTTGCACGATAAAAGTGTGCATAACCATTATAAAGCTTAGCTTTCGCCATTGCATTTGCATCAGCACTATACTGTTCTTGGAACTTAGCAATCTGACTTATGAAGAGATTATATCTAGAGATAGTGATATAAAGATTCGACCAAACATTTACTGTATTCTGGTCAGATGCAGTAAAAGAATCGTCCAGACGATGGACGGCACCATAATTGTTACCATAAATAGTAGTAGCATTGAAGCCATCACACATTAACTCAGAAGAATAAGTAAAATCTCCGTAAAATGAGGTACGATAAGAACTATTGATACCATTCAAATAATAATCAATAGACTTTTTTGTAATAAGATTATCAGTTGGTTCACCTGAGATTGCATCATATGGTTCAAGGTCCATATTACATGATGTCAGCGACAACGCGCCAATACCAGCAATAAGCAAAAATTTATTATATTTTTTCATATTCATTTCTCTTATTTAATTCATTATTGAACTATAAATTAGAATGCAACTTCAACACCGAAGAGCACTTGTTTGCTGTTACCAAGCCTACCTACTGTAAGATTTCCAGCAACTTCAGGGTCAATACCTGTGTACTTAGTAACTGTAAACAAGTTACGACCTGTCAAAGTAAACTTAACATCTTCTATTACATTCTGCCATGTTAACATCGACTTTGGCAATTGGTAACCAATCTGTAAGCTCTTCAAACGCATGAAAGAAGCATTTTCCAACAAGTGTGAGTCGAACTGCATTGTATAGTTCTTGCTCCAATCTGGGAACTTAGCATTTTTATTGTCTGCTCTCCAGAAGTCATTCACCATCTTATGTTGGTTATAAGTAAGGCCTGCAAAACCATAGTTTGCATAGAAGTACATATCATTATTAACCATGTACTTTCCAAGGACTACAGCAAAGTCAGCAGCAAATGTAAGACCCTTCCAGCCTGCACTGATGTTGAAACCACCATTAAATGGAGCATTTACACGATAACCTGAGTTTTGAGTCAGAGTTGTTTCATCGAATTGATTAGTAACTCTGCTTGGATCCATTGTAGTTTCATCAACATTTGTTCCTGGGAGGTACCACAATGGCTCACCATTAGCAGGGTTTACACCTGCCCAAAGTGGCAAATAGAACATTACTGGTTTGCCTACAACATAAGCTGTCATAGTATTTGCAATTTCCCAACGTTGACGTCCTTGGAAGAGCTCTGTAACCTTTTCGTTGTTGTAGTTGAAGTTGATACCTGCACGAACATAATAATCGCGACCACGAAGAATATCATAACCCAACTTAACGTCAATACCTGTGTTTTGCAAACCACCGACATTACGAACATTTTGTGGATATCCAGAAGTATATGGGTAAGGTACACCCATCAACATATCTGAAGTCTTACGGATATAGTACATCAACTCGAAGTCTAACTTATGGAACAATTTACCATCTAATGTTAAAGAGAACATACTTTGCTTTTCCCATGTCAAGTTAGGGTTAGATGGATGTCCGTAAGCCCAAGCAGCATTAGTATCATAGTTTGTTGTAGCTCCAATCAAACCAAGAGCAGCGTAGTCACCAATAGCAGAGTTACCCTGTGTACCATAAGAAATCTTGAAGTTCAAATCATCAATCCATTGGTAATCGTTCATGAAAGCTTCGTTCTTAACCTTCCAAAGGAAACCTGCAGCCCAGAACATTGCATTTCTGTTATCTTTTCCAAAACGAGAACTAGCATCGTTACGTAGTGAGAAATCGAAGAAATAACGATTTTTAAAATCATAGTCGATACGACCGAAGAAAGACAAAGAGCGTGTATCTACAACAGATTCTTCCATAGTAAAAGATTCTTTCTTACCATTTTGAAGCTGTAACAAGTGATCGTCAATTTGACCACTAGATGATGCTTCGAAATAATCGCTGTTTGACTTCATTCCTTCATGGCCTCCCAAAATTGTAAAATTATGGTCATCGTTGATGTTGAAAGAATACTCTATGGTATTGGTCATAGTATTAGTAAAACCATATGTAAATGACTTTAATCTTGCACCTTGAGTAACAAATTCATAAGAAGGTTTTACTAGTGCATTATAACGTCCAAAAACCATATCAGTACCTACACGTGTTCTAATCTTCAAGTTCTTAATTGGTTCAAGCTCAACGAAAGCATTACCAAGAACTCCATAGCGATCAGTAATTCCAGGGCGATTTGCTCTATCATAATGTTGATTCGTTAAATTCGAACCTGGATATCTCTTGTCATATTCCTTTCCAGTTTTAGGGTCAATTGCAGGATACAATGGATTAAGAAGGAAAGATAGACCTCCAGCTAAGCGAGTAGAGGTACCAGAAGAGTTACCGAAGTTTCCATTACGTTGTGTTGTATCGTAAGACAAATTAACATTCATACCCATACGCATCCAATCTTTTGGACGTGCTGAAATATTAGAACGGAAAGTATAACGATCAAAGGTGTTACCAATAGAAGCACCTCTTTGGTGGAACTGACCAGCACCAACCATATAAGAAACACGTTCGCTACCACCTTCAATAGTCAGGTCGTTCTGAGTTTGTGGGTTGTTAAATTGCATTGTGTAATCCCACCAACGTGTATTGCTGTTATAAATTTGACTATTACCATCTTCATCTTTATAAGTATAACGCTTATCAATGGTCGCATTGTCAACACCAACACTATTCCAGAAAGATCTCAATTCTGAAGAGCTCATCATATTGTTATAGAGTCTCATATCTGCTTGAGTAGAAATACCATACTGTGAGCGGAAAGTAATACGAGCCTTTGAGCTGTAAGAACCATTCTTTGTAGTAACGTAGATTACACCATTAGCAGCGCGTGAACCATAAATAGATGTAGCAGAAGCATCTTTCAATACAGAGATATTCTTAATATCGTTAGGGTTCATCGCCATAATAGCACGTGAAGAAGATGGAATACCATCAATAACGTATAATGGAGCTGAACTTGCACCAAGAGAACCTTTACCATGGATACTCATAGAAACAGCGTTATCACCAGCTTCACCAGATGAAGAAAGCACGTTCAAACCTGCAACCTGGCCTTGCAAAGCGTCCAATGCAGAAGAAGAAGGAGCATTCTTCAACTTGTCAGCATTTACGGTTGTAATACTACCAGTAATAGAACCGATCTTCTTTGCAGAACCATAACCAACGACAACTACTCCTTCCAGTGTCTTGTTTGCTGATTCGAGGACTACACGCATTTCAGGAGCAGCCTTTACCTTTTTAGGAGTCATACCAACGTATGAGAACTCAAGCATTGCACCAGCAGGTACATTCAACTCGAACTTACCATCAACGTCAGTTTGAGTACCGTCTGTAGTACCGAGTACCTTAACAAAAGCTCCAATTACAGGTTCATTGTCCTCCGAAGAGATAACAATACCCGTAACATGTGTCTGTGCCATGGCCATTCCTAAACTTAGGAACATGCAGGCGAGAAACATTGTTAGTCTTTTTTTCATAAAATCTCTCACTTTAAAAATTTAATTATTAACAGTTATTGTTTCATTTTTTGTTTGGGAGCTCGTCCCATCTTCTCATAGCTTAGTTAAAACCGAAAGTGTTTTCATCTTTTAACGTAATTGCAAAGATAGTATTTCGAATTTAATACGACAAATAAATTTAATGAAACGCTTACTTTTTTCACTTTTATTAACTTGAAACAAATTAAACCCTCCTTTCAAGGCGGTTACAACTGCCTTGAAATGCTATATTACAAGGTGTTAAGGGAATATTTGTCATAAATAAGGAAACTGAAAAAGACAGGCCATACCATGCCCTTATATATAATAAGGTGTAATTTGAATTGTTAAATTATTTTTTTGTCAAATAGGAAGAAAGCATGTGCTCTATGTATTCTTTAAACTCATTGCTCTCGATAATTTCAATATCAGAATACAAACCAAGGACAAATCGTCCAAGTCCACGGAAGTCGCAGACTTCAATATTCAGCATCCAATGTTTATCGTCAATAGCAGAAAGGTACTTTGCCCCATGTGGATATTCTTCTAAAAATATATTGTATGCAAGCTGACCAAGATTAAGTTTTACATTATGGTGTTCTTCGCTACTAAACATAAAAATATCGGTAAAGATTTGCCGATGGCAATGTTCGTATATCCATGGCGTATCTATTTCTTCGATGCTTTGCATACGATTGAGACGAAACGTTTTATTCATTTTCGACTTAATTTCATAGCAACGCACATCTTGATTGTTATTCATCAGAAAGAATGGTTCAACAATACGATCGGAAACAGATTGACTATGGGGACTGGAATAACTAACAAAACGAAGCATCTTTCTATTTTCAATGGCATGTGTAACGATTTTCACATTATTAATAAGTGCTTGCTGCTTAGCTGTACTTATGCTATGCGAAAAATTATAGGCACGGTCGAGTTTCGCGCGGAGTTGATTTACCATGTCACTGCTATTACCTGACATGAGTAATACATTATAAATAGTGCGAACTTCGGCATCGGTAAACTGAAGTGTTTGCGAAAGCTGAGTGAAGAAAGGAGAACGGCGGTCGATATGATACTTATCTCCTTGCTTGAAAAGAACAAATCCTGCCGATTTTATAAATTCGAGTAAATAGTAGATTTGTCTACGAGAAATATTCATTTTTTTACTCAATTCAACGGCAGTATAACCAACGGAATCCGCTAAAAGAGTAATTAGTTGAAGTTCGTTTTGAAGTTTGGAAAAACGCATAACGCTACAGATGGACTAATTCTTTAATCTTTGAAGTCAATACTTAATTCTTCTGGAGGAAGCAAAGTAAAAGATTTGCGATGATAAGGCGAAATGCCAAATTCTTTAATGGCAGCACGATGTTTTTTTGTTGGATACCCTTTGTTTGATTTCCAATCGTATTGCGGAAATTCTTCGGCTATCGACTGCATGTAATCATCTCGATAAGTTTTTGCCAGAATAGAGGCTGCAGCAATTGAAAGATATTTACCATCTCCTTTTACAATGGTTGTATAAGGTACGTCTTGATAGGGTTTAAAACGATTGCCATCTATAATAATGGCTTCTGGTCGGACCTTTAACGCATCTAATGCTCGGTGCATGGCAAGAATGCTGGCATTGAGAATATTTATTTTATCTATCTCTTCAGCTGTAACCACACCAACCGCCCAAGCAAGCGCATCTTTTTCTATCATAGAACGCAGTAAATAACGTTTTTTCTCGGATAGTTGTTTCGAATCGTTCAGCAACTCGTTTTTATAATCGGGCGGAAGAATAACAGCAGCAGCATAAACACTACCTGCTAAACAGCCACGACCAGCCTCGTCGCAGCCAGCTTCTACCTTATTTATATAAAAAGAATTCTTTAGCATATTAACTTTATATAACTAAACTTTTTAGCATATTGAACATCTTCTGCACAAAGGTAGTATAATTTTGCCAACATAAAAAGAAAAATCAATAAGAAATAATTATGAAAAGGGAAATAAATTTGGCTACTGCCACCAATAACATCGAAGCTTTTGAATTGGTTCGTAATATTAAATCATGGGTTAAAGCCCCTGCAGAATGGTTGCGTTTATATTATAGTGAAATGTTAGAAGAAGAAGTTAGCAGCCATAAAGCATCGTTGATGACACAAACACAATTGGCTTTGTTTTTATCAGTATTCACCACAACCGAAAGTTTTCTATTAAAAGCAGGATTTGTGGCATGGCTATTGGTTTGTGTATGGCGACTAAAGAAGTTAGCGTAATTATCTATTACGCCTTTTATATAACGTGAGTTTCTTACTAAAAAGTAGTTCGAAAATTTTATTATTATAAAACACGAAAAATTTAATTATAAATTTTGAAATTATAATTATAAAATAAAAATTTATTATTATAATTTTTGAGGCTTGTAATTACTGCTTTTTTCGTAGCTATTATTGCTATCGTAAAAGACAGCTTTTTAGCTTAAAAAAATAGGGAATAACTCACATCTTTACACAGACAAAGATTAAAAAATAAGTGATAGCGTTCCCATAAATACTTTTTGACTTGACCACTTTACTATCAACATATTTTAAAATCAACTTATCGTATTGCAAAAGAGCCGCTTTTACCTCAGTAAAAGCGGCTCTTTTATATTGTGATACATACACTTTAAATGTCAAAGTGTGGGTATGATTTTCATGAAATTGTTGTTTACGAAATAAATGCGGTTTCAACAAATTTCATTCATCAAAGACTAAAACATCTTGACTACTCGTTTTATACCTTCAACAAGTGTGTCTATTTCTTCTTTTGTATTATAAAGTGCAAAAGAAGCACGAACAGTTCCTACAATATTGAATCGTTCCATAAGTGGCTGTGCACAATGATGGCCTGTACGAACAGCTATTCCAAGTTGGTCGAGTAATGTTCCCAAATCCATTGGATGTATATCGCCAACAAGAAAACTTATAGCAGCATCGTGATTAGGAACTATAGCAGCAGAATCATTAGGTACACCGAAAAAACGAATATCAGGAATACTTCGCATCTGTTCTACTGCATAATCCGTTAGCATTTGTTCATGCTGACGAATATTCTCCATTCCAAGTTCCGTAACATAATTAAGAGCTGTTGCCAATCCATGAGTCGCTACATAATCTGGCGTACCCGCTTCGAATTTTAAAGGAGGACGTTCGAAAGTTGTGCCATTAAAACTGACACGTTCTATCATTTCGCCACCACCTTGATAAGGCGGAAGTTTGTCTAACCATTCTTCCTTTCCATAAAGTACACCTATACCTGTAGGACCATAAACCTTATGTCCACTAAAAGCTAAGAACTCGCAATCTAATTCTTGTACATCTACAGGAAAATGAGGAACACTTTGTGCGCCATCGAGCATTACAGGAATATCGTGAACATGGGCAATGCGAATGATTTCACGAACAGGATTTATGGTTCCCATTACATTGCTGACGTGGGCTACACTAACAAGTTTAGTTTTCTCTGTAATGAGTTGTTGGAAAGCATCCATATCAAACTGACCTTCATCGTTGATAGGAATTACTTTTAGAACGATGCCACGACGTTGAGCAAGTATTTGCCAAGGTACAATGTTTGAATGATGTTCTACATTGGACACTATCACTTCGTCGCCTTCCTGCATAAAACCTTCGCAGAAAGATGAAGCCACGAGATTTAGACTCTCAGTTGTACCACGTGTAAAAACTATTTCGGCAGTAGAACGTGCGTTGATAAATTTTCTTACCGTTTCTCGTGCAGCTTCGTGTAAGTCGGTAGCTTGTTGAGAAAGCCAATGAATTCCACGATGCACATTAGCATTTACGTTAAGATATTCGTCGCGCATAGCGTCTAATACGCATAGGGGCTTCTGCGTTGTTGCTGCATTATCGAGATAAACTAATGGTTTTCCGTAAACTGTGCGTGAAAGGATTGGAAAATCGGTGCGCACCTTAGATATATCGTACATAATCTTTACTTTTTTATTGGCACAATTTACAGCCACCACACTTATCAAGTTCGCCACGGAAGCGTTTTTCTACCAAATGATGAAGTCGGTCGCGAAGTGGAATAAGTTCCATTTTATCGATGACTTCATTTGCAAAAGCAAATTCAAGCAGTAGTTTTGCCTCACGTTTATCGATGCCACGTTGCTGCATATAGAAGAGTGCCGCATCGTTTAGCTGACCAACTGTTGATCCATGATTACACTGTACATCATCTGCATAAATTTCGAGCATAGGCTGTGTATACATGTGAGCAGTAGAAGCAGCACAAAGATTTTGATTCACTTCATGCGAAAGTGTCTTCTGGGCATCTTTTGCAACATAAATAAGACCTGCAAAAGCACCCACAGCATGGTCGTCGAGAACATACTTGTAAAGTTGATTACTTGTACAATTGCCCACTGCATGATTGATGACCGTATTATTATCAACGTGCTGATGTTTGTCGGCAATAACACAACCATTTAGGAAACATTCACTACCTTCTCCACTGAAAGTCAAATCGAGTTTGTTGCGTGTTACTCCATTATGAAGGGTTATAATATTGTGCGACACGCTACTATTGCTTTGCTGGTCGATATAAACATTTGAAATGCGAACATTCTTAAGATGGGTTTCTTCCAAACAATTCAATTCTAACTTTGCATTATTGCCAACGTATGCTTCGATTACTTGCGTAGACAAGAAATTACGGTCGTCAGCAGAATCGTCGCAAAATAACATTGACATTTCAGCACCTTCTTCGAGTACGATGAGTATGCGACGATTCAGCATAAGGTCTACATCGGAACGAAGAATATTGATAACTTGTATTGTTCGGTCAGCTTTTACGCCTTTCGGAACATAAACAAACAAGCCGTCTTGTGCCAACATTGTATTGAAAGCTGTAAGCGCATCTTTCGCTGTATCGGCAAGTTTAGCATAATGTTTGGTTATGATTTCGCTATGCGTCTTGATTGCGTTTGAGAAACTATCAACAACGATGCCATCGTTGAGTTGCGTTTTTGGCAACTGGTCGGTGTAAAACTGGTCGTTTACAACGAAATAGAGAGAAGTGCTAAGGTTTGGAACGTCGCACTTAAACTCAGCATAAGGATTGATAGGCATTTTCAATCGCTGCAAATTCAATCCATAGTCGGGTGCAAATAGCTTTGGGATATCGGTATATTTGTAGCGTTCCACCTTTTTCGTAGGAAAGCCTTGTGTTTTGAAATCCTCGAAAGCTTTATCGCGCACCCTATTCAAGACGTCGCAGGAGTGTTGCTTTATCATTCCTTGCGTCTCGTTATATAAGTCTATATATTGTTTTTCGCTTTGCATGTTTGGCCTTTCTATTTATCTACTTCCGCTTTTATCCAGTCGTAGCCACGCTTTTCTATTTCACGTGCAAGTTCAGGACCGCCTGTCTTTACAATGCGTCCATTATATAGAATGTGCACTACGCTTGGTTTAATCATATCCAAAAGTCGGTCGTAGTGAGTGATAACGATAGTTGAAGTTTCTGAAGTGTGCATCTTATTAACACCTTCAGCAACGATGCGCATAGCATCAACATCAAGTCCAGAATCGGTTTCGTCTAATATACTGAGCTTTGGTTGTAACATTGCCATTTGGAAGATTTCATTGCGCTTCTTTTCACCACCTGAAAAACCTTCGTTTACGGAACGATGCGAAAGTTTTGAATCTAACCCTACGAGGTCACGCTTTTCACGCATCAACTTCATAAAATCAGCAGCTTTCAAAGGTTCTAAACCTTGATATTTGCGTTTTGCATTTACAGCAGCTTTCATAAAGTTGGTCATACTTACACCTGGAATTTCAACTGGATATTGGAACGAAAGGAAAATTCCTTCGTTAGCACGTTCGTCAGCGCCTAACTCCAAAAGGTCTTTACCATTGAAAATTGCCGAACCATCGGTTACTGTGTACAGTGGATTTCCTGTAAGTACTGCACTAAGAGTTGATTTTCCTGAACCATTTGGTCCCATGATGGCATGTATTTCGCCATCTTTAACAGTAAGGTCTATACCTTTCAATATTTCTTTATCTGCAATAGTAGCGTGCAGATTTCTTACTTCTAACATGTTGTTTTTGTATTATCGTTTCTTGAATAATAAATTATCTAATGCTCCAGCAAAGATATCTCCTACAAAGTCTAAAAAGAGATCTCCCATTGCTTGTCCGAAAGTATAATCTCTGTCTTCCCAACGTGCTCTTTCAAGAGCTTTTTCCTGCTCTGCGAACAGACTTGGAGGGTCGGGAACATAAAACTGACCACAATAGAAAGCTCGTGAATTTATTTTAGGTTCTACCATTCTTTCACGTATAAGAATTGAGCCTGAATTGCAGAGCGTATCGTTTTTGACTTTCTGTTCTATAATGTATTTCTGCCACAATTTCGGTTCCCAATCTTGAGCGTGCAAAAGAGAAACGGCAAAAAACAGTCCTATCGCCAGCATTGTTCTTTTCATATACTTGTTCCTTTTAAGTAGATTTTTATATATTTCGTATGAACCACTGTCACCTTGTAAGAGCTACTCTATAATCTTTTTAAAATTACTCGGTATCTTTTCGGAGTTTGCTCGGTATCTTTCGTTTTATCCCACTGTACCTTCTAATGTAACGGAGAGAAGTTTTTGAGCCTCAACAGCAAATTCCATCGGAAGTTTGTTCAATACATCTTTTGCATAACCATTAACAATCAAGCCAATAGCATCTTCCATAGGAATGCCTCGTTGATTGCAATAAAATAACTGGTCTTCACTGATTTTCGATGTTGTAGCTTCGTGTTCTACAATTGCCGAATCGTTATGCACGTCCATATAAGGGAAAGTATGCGCGCCACAGGTTGACCCCAAAAGCAAAGAGTCGCAAGAACTATAATTTCGAGCATTGTCAGCATTAGGTGCTACACGTACCAACCCGCGATAAGAATTCTGACTCTTGCCTGCCGAAATACCTTTTGAAATAATGGTACTCTTTGTATTCTTGCCCAAATGTATCATTTTCGTTCCAGTATCGGCTTCTTGATAATTGTTGGTAACAGCTACCGAATAGAACTCTGCCTGCGAATTATCGCCACGCAAAATACAAGATGGATATTTCCAAGTAATAGCTGAGCCTGTTTCTACCTGTGTCCAAGATAGTTTAGAATTCTTGCCTCTTAAATCACCACGTTTGGTTACAAGGTTCAACACTCCACCTTTGCCGTTTTCATCGCCTGGATACCAGTTTTGAACTGTTGAATATTTCACTTCCGCATTTGCCAAGACAACAATTTCAACAATGGCAGCATGAAGCTGATTTTCATCACGCATCGGAGCAGTACAACCTTCAAGATAACTTACATACGAATCATCGTCTGCAATAATCAATGTACGTTCAAACTGTCCTGTATTCATTGCATTGATACGGAAATATGAACTTAACTCCATCGGACAACGAACGCCTTTCGGAATATACACGAACGAACCATCACTAAATACTGCCGAGTTGAGTGCTGCAGTAAAATTATCTTTATAAGGAACAACGGATCCTAAATATTGGCGGACTAATTCGGGATGTTCCTTTACAGCTTCACCAATCGAACAAAAGATAATTCCTTTTTCGGCTAACTGCTTCTTGAATGTAGTTTTCACCGAAACAGAATCCATAATTGCATCTACTGCAACACCACTTAACGCCAAACGTTCTTCAAGCGGAATACCCAGTTTGTCGAAAGTCTTTTCCAACTCTGGGTCTATTTCCTTGTTCTTAGGTTTCTTCGCCAATGGGTCAGCATAGTAGGAAATTGCCTGATAGTCTATTTCAGGTAAATTCAAATGCGGCCACTTTGGCATTTCCATCGTTTGCCAATGACGAAACGCCTTTAAACGAAAATCGAGGAGCCATTCAGGTTCCCCTTTCTTCGCCGAAATAAGCCTAACGACATCTTCGTTTAAGCCTTTCGGGATAATATCTGTATGTACATCGGTAGTGAAACCAAACTCATATTTTTGTTCGGCCACCTTCTTTACATACTCATTATTATTATTTTCTGACATGTACTTTTTACCTTTTTATGAAGCGGTTGAAGCAACGAGAAGTTACTTTCATGATTTACTTTTCATTCTTCGAGCGCCACTTTATAATATATTATATGTGGACAAAGATTGTGCCGATATTTTTTCCGTAACATTTGTTACCAAAAAGTAAACCGCCTCGCTTTTCCTATGGAAATGAGAGGCGGTTTGACACATATCTTAGAGTTTTTGTTCTACCTCTATTTCGGTGAATGTCTCAATCATATCACCCGTTTGCAGGTCGTTGTAATTAACAAGCGAAATACCACATTCCAACCCTGTAACAACTTCCTTCACATCGTCCTTATAACGTTTCAGTGCACTGATTGCTGCCGTATGAATTACGATGCCATCGCGAATAACACGTCCTTTGTCTTTGCTGTGTACTTTTCCTTCAGTAACAATACAACCCGCAACAGTTCCAACCTTTGAAATCTTGAATACTTGTTGCACTTCTACTTGACCTGTTACTATTTCTTTCTTCACCTTATCAAGCATACCAACCATTGTCGATGTTACATCGTCAATTGCATCATAAATAACTGAATAAGTATTGATTTCTACGCCATCACGGTCTGCTAACTTACGAGCATCTGCTGATGGACGTACTTGGAAACCTACAATTATTGCATCAGAAGCCGCAGCAAGCATCACATCATTTTCAGAAATCTGTCCTACAGCCTTGCTGATTACATTTACATTCACCTTTTCGGTAGAAAGTTTGATGAATGAATCAGAAAGTGCTTCGATTGAACCATCGGTGTCTCCCTTTACAATAATGTTCATTTCATGGAACTCGCCACGGGCAATTCGATGAGAAATATCCGACAATGTCAAACGTGTCTGAGTACGCAAACCTTGTTCACGCTGTAATTGTTCACGCTTATTGGCAATATCACGTGCTTCTTGTTCGGTTTCCATTACATGGAATGTATCTCCAGCTGTTGGTGCACCATTCAAACCAAGAATAATAACAGGTTCAGAAGGACCAGCCTTTTCAACACGTTGATTACGTTCGTTGAACATTGCCTTGATACGTCCCCACGAAGTTCCTGCAATAATGTTATCGCCAATCTTTAATGTACCATTAGAAACAAGCACCGTACTTACATAACCACGCCCTTTATCTAATGAAGATTCTATTACTGTACCTGTTGCATTGCGATTTGGATTTGCCTTCAAGTCAAGCATATCAGCTTCGAGCAAAACTTTATCAAGCAAGTCGGCAACACCCAAACCTTTCTTTGCACTAATTTCCTGACACTGATACTTACCACCCCACTCTTCTACAAGTAAGTTCATTTGCGACAAGTCTTCGCGTATTTTATCAGGATTAGCTCCAGGTTTATCAATTTTGTTAATGGCAAAAACCATCGGAACGCCTGCAGCTTGAGCGTGTGCAATAGCCTCCTTCGTTGTAGGCATGACAGAGTCATCAGCAGAAATTATGATAATTGCAATATCAGTTACTTGTGTACCACGAGCACGCATAGCAGTAAATGCTTCGTGTCCAGGAGTATCAAGGAATGTTACTCTACGTCCGCTCTTCAAAGTTACGCTATAAGCACCAATATGTTGGGTAATACCACCTGCTTCACCAGCAATAACATTTGTATTACGTATGTGGTCGAGCAACGAAGTTTTACCATGATCTACGTGTCCCATTACAGTTACAATAGGTGCACGACTTACAAGATCGGTTTCTTCGTCTACTTCTTCACTGATAGCCTCTTGAACTTCTGCACTTACGTATTCTGTCTTAAATCCGAATTCGTCAGCCACCAAGTTGATCGTTTCAGCATCAAGACGCTGGTTAATTGACACCATAATACCGACAGACATCAAAGTAGAGATAACCTGTGTTACTGGTAAATTCATCATTGTTGCCAATTCAGAAACAGTAACAAATTCTGTCAGTTTCAGTGTCTTACTATCTTTACGTTCTGCCTTAGCCTCAGCATTCAAACGTTCTTGAACCGCTTCACGTTTTTCCTTACGATACTTCGCACCTTTTTTATTTTGACTCTTGCTTGTAAGGCGAGCAAGCGTTTCTTTTACCTGGCGTGCTACTGCTTCGTCATCAACCTCTAAAGGTTTTTGATTACGATTACGGTTTTTCTTTCCGCCAGCAGCATTCTTACCATTATTTTCGTTGTTATTGTTATTCTTCTTTCCGCTACGCTTACCACCTTGTTGTTGGTTTGCAGCAGCATTTATATCAACGCGTTCCTTATTTATACGAACACGTTTTTTCTTACCTTGCGCATTTTGCGCAGACTTGTCTTCACGTTCTTTTCTGCGCTCTTCTTTTGTCTTTTTCTTTGGGCGCGTACTTTGGTTTATACTACTAAGGTCTATTTTACCTAAGATATTCACCTTCGGTTGGTTTAGCATTTCCACCTCATGTTTAGTCTGGAAAATGCCATTGTCGTTAGCTTCCATTTCTTTATCGCTATTCTTTACTTCTTCATGTTTTTTCTCAGCTACCAAGTCAGTCTTTGAGGTTTCAGCCTTAGGTGTTTCTGTTTTTTGTACTTCCTCTGTTCGCTTCTGACTATTCTTTATATCTGTTGTAGCTGGATTTTCCTTATGCTTTTCTTCCTTTACAGGTTTTGCTTCCACTGGTTTCTCTACTTTTTTTGGATCAGTTTCCACCTGTACGTTTTTCTTAGGGTCGGCAGCACCCGTTTCAGTATTTCCTTTTTTCTCTTCAGGAGCAGCAGACACTTTAGCTGCAGGCTTATTCAGCTGATCGAGATCTATTTTCCCGACAGGTTTGAACTTTGGAAGCTCTTGCTTAATAATTGGATCTGCCTTTGTATCGGCAGTCTTTTTAACGCGCACTTTATCTTTTTGCTTCTTTTGGAAGATTTTGGCAGCATCATTCTTTACTGCCTGATCGGTTTTAAATTCCTTCTCAAGTGCCTTAAATTGTTCATCGCTGAGTTTGAAGTTAGGGTCTCCCTTTACTTCGCCCAGTTCCTGTCGTTTCTCTAAGAACTCCACTGCCGTTTGAAGTCCTATATTCAGTTCTCGAATTGCTTTGTTTAATCTGATGCTCATTAATATTTTCTTTCTTTTTGAATGTGGTGTTATGTTATTGTTCTCGAACTTTTCAGATAGATGCTACACTTTCTTTGATATTGCTTCTATATAGCGAAGCATCTATCTTCTAACACCTAACTTTCAAATTCTGCTCTTAATATATTCAACACGTTATCAACGGTTTCTTCTTCAAGGTCTGCCTTTTCAATTAGCATTTCACGAGGAGCGTTCAAAACCTGACGAGCAGTATCAAGGCCAATAGACTTAATTGCGTCAATAACCCATTTATCTATTTCGTCAGAGAATTCATCCAAGTAAATATCTTCTTCAGCAGCCTGTTCGTCAAGTTCACGGAATACATCTATAGTATAGCCTGTCAGCATACTTGCCAACTTGATATTCATACCGCTTCGACCAATTGCCAAGCTAACTTCTTCTGGTTGCAAGAAAACTTCCGCCTTTTTATTTTCTTCATCAATAGTAAGACTGCTCACCTTAGCTGGCGACAAAGCACGTTGTATAAAAAGTTTAATATTTGCAGTCCAGTTAATAACGTCAATATTTTCGTTGCAAAGTTCACGTACAATACCATGTACGCGACTACCACGTACTCCGACACAAGCGCCTACAGGATCAATACGATCGTCGTAACTTTCTACAGCAATCTTTGCACGTTCACCAGGCATACGAGCAATGCCCTTAATACTGATAAGTCCGTCTTCAATTTCAGGAACCTCAGCTTCAAGTAAGCGTTCCAAGAATGTTGGTGCAGTACGTGAGAGAATAATCTTTGGATTATTGTTTTCATTGTCTACACGCAATATCACGGCACGTACAGTTTCACCTTTACGATACTGGTCGCGTGGAATTTGTTCACCTTTAGGAAGAATAAGTTCGTTGTTATCTTCATCTACGAGCAACACCTCGCGCTTCCAAACTTGGTAAACTTCTCCAGAGATAATCTGTCCAACACGATCTTTATACTTGTTATATAATGAGTCGTGTTCCAACTCCAAAACTTTTGAAGCCAATGTTTGACGAAGATTAAGAATAGCACGACGACCAAACTTAGCAAAGTCTACAGGTTCCGAAACATCTTCTCCCACTTCATAGTCAGGTTCTATTTTTTGTGCATCAGTCAAGCTGATTTCTTTATTTTCGTCTTGTACCTCACCATCTGCAACAACAACACGGTTACGGTATATCTCAAAGTCTCCCTTATCTGGGTTTACAATAACATCAAAGTTTTCGTCCGAACCATATTTTTTGGCAATAACGTTGCGAAAGCTCTCTTCCAAAACGCTCACCAATGTTGTGCGATCGATACTCTTTGTGTCTTTAAACTCTTTAAAGGTCTCGACCATATTCGGACGTTCTTCTTCTTTTCTTGCTGCCATAGTTTTACTTGAAACTAATTATATATTTTGTGTATTTTACTTCATTCATATTGTACTCATGGTCTACATCCATCTTTACAGGACGTTTCTTTCCTTCCACTTGTACCTTTTCATTGACCGAAACCACAAAGTTTTCACCTTCAACACTTTTAAGAAATCCTCTTACCTTGCGTCTGTCTTGGTCTAACACTTCAACTTCCTTTCCAATGAAATTGATGTATTGTTGTGGAACTTTGAATGGCTGTCCTAAACCAGCCGACCCAACTTCAAGTTCGTAATCTTCTTCGTCGCGAGAAAGATGTTCTTCAATAAACTTACTTAACTCTACGCAGTCTTCAATCCATACTCCATCGATATGGTCTATTTCAACTACAATTTTGGCATCGGGGCTTATTTGAATATCAACAAGAAAGTATTCTTTACCTTCCAGCCATTCATCAACAAGCTTTTTAACAACGTTTTTATCTATCATATACTGTTTTAGGTGGTTTCTGATTATTACCACCGAACTTTTACTACTTTTCGTGAGGATGATTTTAACTTAAAACCTTTATTTTCCCACATAAAAAATATGAAAAATGAGGAACTTGTAAAAGCTCCTCATTCCACTGAACGATGCAAAGTTAGCAATAAATTTGCAGTTATCCAAATGTTTTATAGTTTTTCTTTATTAGAAGGAGCATTCCTGCATAAATTCGTCCATTATTTCTAATAGTTTGATTATCTTTGCACTATATTCATTGTTTTTATGGAACACAAACAACATTATGTAGGACTTAACGATCTGGAAGTCAAAGAAAATAGATTGAAATTCGGTGAAAACATTCTCACTCCTCCTGCGCAAACCCCACTTTGGAAAAGATTTATTGCAAAGTTTAACGATCCTCTCATTGTTATTCTTCTTATAGCAGGCATTTTCTCTATTGGCATATCATGTTACGAATATTTTGGCCTTAACGAAGGAACGCAGGTTTTTTTTGAACCCGTTGGCATCTTCATAGCTATTTTGCTTGCAACGGGATTGGCATTCTTTTTTGAAGAAAAAGCCAACAAAGCTTTCTCCATACTTAATCAAGTAGACGATGACGAACTTGTAGAAGTAATTAGAAACGGAAATACGACAAATGTTCCTAAACGCGAAATTGTTGTTGGAGATATTGTTTTACTTAATACTGGTTCAAATATTCCTGCCGATGGCGAACTTCTCAAAGCAGTTTCGTTAAGTATAGATGAATCTACACTTACAGGTGAACCTATTTGTAAGAAGAGCATAAAACCAGAAGAGTTCGACCACGACGCAACTTTTCCTACTAATCATGTTCTACGTGGTACAAAAGTAATGGAAGGACATGGTTTATTTCGTGTTACTCGTGTTGGTGATGCTACCGAGAACGGAAAAGTTTTCACGGCAGCACAAATAGATAACAGCGTAAAAACTCCACTCACAGAACAACTTAACAAACTTGGCAAACTTATCACGTGGGCAAGTTATGGTTTGGGAACTTTAATATTAACGGGACGCTTATTAATGTTCTTCAACGAATTTACTTTCGACTGGGTACATTTCATTCAATACTTATTAGATAGTATTATGATTTGCGTTACCCTTATTGTTGTTGCTGTTCCCGAAGGACTTCCAATGGCAGTTACATTAAGTTTGGCTTATTCTATGCGTAGAATGCTTCAAACCAGCAACCTCGTTAGAAAGATGCACGCTTGCGAAACGATGGGTGCAACAACTGTAATTTGTACCGACAAAACAGGAACGCTTACGCAAAACCAAATGCGCGTTTATGCTATGCAAGCCAATAGAGAAGATGCTACGCTTGATACTTTATTAAAAGAAGGTATTGCCGTTAATTCTACAGCTTCGCTCGACCTTTCTGACCCAGAAAAACCTGTTGCTTTGGGTAATCCTACCGAAGGAGCTTTACTTTTGTGGCTTCGCGACCAAGGAAATGATTATCAGCTAATGCGTGAGGATGTTGAAATCATAGACGAGCTTCCATTCTCTACTGAGCGAAAATATATGGCTACATTGGTTCGTTCTGCTTCATTGCCTGGCAAAACTATACTTTATATAAAGGGAGCAACCGATATTATACAGCAATATTGTACATCTTTAGCAGATAATAGTACATCGTGGGAATCTATATTTAAACAATTATTGTCGTGGCAAAATAAAGCAATGCGCACTTTAGGCTTTGCTTATTTTGAATTACCTGAAACAATGATAACGGATTTAAAAGCAGGTATTATCGCTAAAATTATGAACGGCGAAACCAATATTACTCCTAACTTCTGTTTCTTAGGTATTGTTGCTATTGCCGACCCTGTACGCAAGGAAGTTCCTGCTGCAGTTCAAGAATGTATTGATGCTGGAATCAGCGTAAAGATTGTAACTGGCGATACTCCTGGAACTGCAAAAGAAATAGGAAGACAGGTGGGATTATGGACAGAAGAAGATAACGACCATAATATTATCACTGGTCCTGAATTTGCTGCACTTACAGATGAAGAATTGAAACAACGTGTGCTGGATTTAAAAATTATAGCACGTGCAAAACCAATGGATAAAAAACGTTTGGTAGAAACATTGCAATCGCTCAATCAGGTAGTCGCAGTTACTGGAGACGGAACAAATGATGCTCCTGCATTAAAAGCTGCTCATGTAGGATTATCTATGGGTGATGGAACAAGTGTTGCCAAGGAAGCTTCTGATATTACAATTGTCGACAATTCTTTTCTTTCTATTGGTCGTGCCGTAATGTGGGGACGCAGTTTATATCAAAACATTCAGCGTTTTATTCTTTTCCAACTTACTGTAAATGTTGTGGCGTGCCTCATTGTTTTGGCTGGCGCATTTATGGGTACACATAGTCCGCTTACTGTTACTCAAATGTTGTGGGTAAATCTCATAATGGATACTTTTGCAGCAATGGCACTGGCTTCTTTACCACCATCACAAAAAGTTATGAACGACCGACCACGCAACCGTAACGCATTTATTATAACACGTAATATGTGGATTCGCATCACTGGCTTGGGCGGAATTTTCTTCTTTTCACTCTTAGCTTTCTTATATATTTTAGAATATTCGGATATTACACAAATGACCGACTTATTGCATTTTAATTTCAGCAATCATAAAGAACTTACTCCTTACGAATTAAGCCTGTTCTTTACAATGTTCGTAATGCTACAATTTTGGAACATGTTTAATGCCCGTGCTTTTGCAACCAACCAAAGCGCATTTCATTTTAAAGAGTGTCGCGGCTTTGGGTTTATTGCCCTAATGATACTCGTTGGTCAAATTCTGATTGTAGAATTAGGTGGCCAGATGTTTAGCGTAACGCCATTAAGCCTTAACGATTGGGAAATCATCATCGTAGCCTCATCGGGAGTTCTGCTGCTTGGCGAAGTGTTCAGATGGTTTACTTCCAAGAAGAAAAACTAAGAATATGTATTGATAGAAATAATAACAACGAGAAAAGAACGTTTTAATAAGAAAAGAGAATTAATTCTTAAAATAAACATTCTATGAGAAAATGGACATTATTGTTGCTTTTTAGCATTTCCTGTATTACCATAACTGCTCAACGCAGTAAGGGAGATATAACACTGTATCCACGCTTAGGTTATAATATCAGCAAATATAGTAAGCAAATACCAGTTCAACTAGAATATGAACCATCGAAACTGACAAAAAGTAAATTTAAGTCTGGATATACGATTGGGGCTGAATTGCACAAGCAAATTACCGAAAAGACAGGAGCAAGCATTGGACTTCTATATTCCACAGAGGGCAGCAAACTCGCTGACTATACAATTGAGAGCGAAGCAAAAAAGTGGGATATAAAAGATTTTTCTTCTCAACTTCATTACTTACAGTTACCAATTATGGCAACGATTGATATAATGAAATGGCAAAACGCTTCTATTTCCTTTGATTTCGGTATTCAAATAGGATATTTATTAAAAGGAAAAAATAAAAATACAACAGAAGTTTATAATAAGAATGGAAACACTTGGGTGCCAGATAACGAAGGCTCTAGGAAATCAAGTGGCACCACCACAGAGGTCTACAAACGTACCAACCTCTCTATACCTATTGGCTTTTCCTACGAATATAACAAGTTCTCGTTAGACCTTAGATACAATATCGGACTAACGAAAGTCTATAACTACATAGATGCAAATATCTGCAACCGCAATTGGGTCTTAACAATAGGATATGGCATTGCATTGTAAAAGATGTATTTATAATCCCTTAATTTATTAAAACGCAATGCACCTATGAAACGTGTAAATAGTCCTCCCTTATAAACCTAATATTCCTCTGATTCATAGTACATTATCCTGTAAATTATTTAGTCGTTCCTGAAATATATTTTTAAGGAACGACTAATTACGAAATAGAAAAAACGTAATTACAAATTTTTATTTCGTAATTACGTTTTTGTTTTTATAATTATGTTTTTTATATCCATAATATCTTAGTGTACATGCGTTTATAAGGTATTAGAGTTTAAAAAGCTTGCTAATTATAAAAATTATTTATAATATTGCAGTAGAATAAGAAAATCTAAATCAAAATAAAGTTAATACATGATAAGAAGAATACTAACAATAACCTGCCTATTGATTGCAATAATTGCGTATGCTCAGAATTCTTCATCAAGTATTAACAAGAAGAAAACAAATTTGAGTGGAAAGCGTAATACAGAATACCATACTAATACAAACGAACCAAACTATAATTCAGAAAATCAGTTAACAGATTTCAAAACATATTCTAACGAAGTTCTGCTTAGAGAAGCATCTGTGTATATGGACCAAAAAAACATTTTGGATAGTGCACTGATGTGTTACAGCATTATCTATAAGAGATATGCAGAAAACAAAGGAGTTATCAACGACTCGATGCTTACAAAGACGCTCGGAGGGTTGTGGTATATCTACTTTTTTCACTACTATGACTATATCAAATCGAACGAGATTTTAAAAGAGAGTCTTAATGTTTGCAAGGAAAGAAAACTAAATTCTGCATGGGTCTACCTCAATTTTGGTTTTATGTATCAGATGATTGCCGAACAAAGTATGGAAAAGAATTTGTATCGCAAAGCACTTAGGCATTACAAGTCGGCCTTTTATGAAGCGCGAAAATATAACGATTGGAGAGTAATGCTCAATGCTTTCGGCAACATTATCATGGTAGTATCCGAAATGCAGGAATTAAATTCTATACATTCTGAAGTTGCTGTCTTTAAGCAAATTCCTAAGAGCTTTTGTGTCTTGGAATACGAATACGACTCTTTACTCTATTTAGGCACTTTAGCCTTAGAAAAGAAAAACACAGAATTGGCTTTGACTTATTTCAAAGCACAATTGCAATTGTTTAAAGAGCCTTCTCTCGAATATTCCCGTTATATCTATTTAGCACACATCAACTTAGCTAAAAGTTATTGTCTACAAGGAAAATATAAGGAAGCATTGCAAGAATTAAAAACAGGGGAAAATATCAGTGCGGATTTTGAAACAAAGGATACGAAACTGGAGGCTTACAAACTCTTGCATGAAACCTATAGCAGGATAGGAAATACGCAGAAAGCGGCAGAATATCAGAGCAAATACGTCTTGCTAAAAGATTCTCTGCTCAATTATCGTCTTATTGCAGGTATCAACGAAATGGAATTTGAGAATAAGATGAAGGATGTGGAATTGCATCTTAAACAATTAGAGCATCAAAAGGAAATTCAGAGAATTGTTATTTTCCTATTTTTGATAATTGGTTTTATCATTGCAATTTTTTTATTCTTAGTAGCTTCCAAGAATAAAAAACTTAAACAATCTAACCAAGCTCTGTTTCAAAAAAATATCGAACTCTTTCAATCCGAAGAAAAAGAACGCCTGCGCCGACAAGCTTTAGAGGAACAGTTTGCTGAAGATAAACAGGAAAGAAAATATAAGTCAAGCAATCTTAGCGACCAACGCAAAGAAGAATTGCTTCAGAAAATTCTCACATTGATGGATAATGATGAGAGTATTTTCCTTTGCGATTTCTCTGCAAACCAGTTAGCTGCTAAAGTTGGAGTAAACTACAAATATATTTCTCAAGTTATTAACGAAAGAATGCAATGCAGTTTCTCTAACCTTCTTAACAAATATAGAATTAAAGAAGCGTGTAAACGCATAGAAGATAAGGAACAGTATAGTGGTTTTACTTTGGAAGCTATTGGAAACAGCGTAGGCTTTAAATCCCGCTCATCATTCATAGCTGCATTTAAGCAAGTAACAGGTTTAACTCCTTTCGACTTTCAAAGAAACATCGACGCTAAGATTAAAGAAAAACATTCAGATTTTGTCTGAATTCAAGAATTCAAACAAGCAAAAACCTTAAAAAGTCCTTCTTCTCAGCAATAACCGCTAACTTTGTGAACAATAACCTAATTTTAATAACTACCTCAAACAGTATAATATTTATGAAACATTATTTTTACATTTCGCTAATAAGTGCAGCATTTGCTGTTCAAGTATCTGCACAATCTCAAACTGGAAGTAATCCTCAAGTAATTTTTACAGGTACTTCTGTAAACGTAAAGGGTATTTCCAACAATGGCAGATATATTTGCGGAGCACGCATGTATGAAGAAGCTTATCGATTCGATTTAGAAGAGAAAGCGCTTATCACGATACCTGCTGCTGATTCTTATTCGGATATGGCAGCTTTAGATGTAACAGACGACGGAACTTTAGTTGGCAAAAACGATAAGAAACAAGCTGCAATCTATCGTGATAGTGAAATTGGTTGGGAACCACTTCCTTATCCCGAAGGCGAATGGCAAGATGGTTGTTGTGCACAATGTACAGGCGATGGTAAATATATTACAGGTTACATCATTGGTAAAGGAAATGCAAGCAGCCCTTATAAAACTATTCCAGCATTATGGGAAAAACAAGAAGACGACAACTATAAATATATAGGTTTGCCTAATCCTGAAACTGATTTTTTAGGTGGCAAAACACAGTTTATTTCTCCTCGAGCAATCTCTCCTGATGGAAAAACTATTATTGGTGTTATGATGGAACAACGTGGTTCTTATTCTCAAGTCATCATATACCATAAGAAGGATAATGGTGAATGGGAATATGAAACTCCTTTTGTTGCCTTATCTTATAACATGGACGTCTATAAAACTTGGATGAACAAAGAACCACAAACGAAGGATTATATTACTGCTCGTCCTGGAGAAAGCGATTATGTCGAACAAGTTAAAGCTTATCAAAGAGCATTTGCTAAGTGGCAATATGAATTTTTCAAAGCTTGGAAGAAAGGTCCTGAATTTACTTCTGTTCCTGTTATCATGAGTGAAAACGGAAAATTCCTTGCTCCAACTGTTGTAATAAATCAATATTCATATACTGAGGGGGCTACGAGTTTAGAACGTGTTGGACAATTGGTTTATCCTTGTCGTTATAATACTGAAACGAAAGAGGCAGAAATTATTAAGTCTGTACCTGATTTTGTTCCTGTTGCAGTTTCTAACTATGGTGATTTGTTATCGTCTGATGGAGAAAAGATAGAGCTTTTACTCCACGAAAACAATGAAAAGATAGAACTTTCTGATTGGTTCCAAAAAAAATACGGCTTTAATCTTTATAAGCAATTGCCTTCAAATACGAAATATTTGAATTGTCAGACAATAGGTTCAGACCTTAGTTTGATTGTCGCTTCTTATCGTTCTGTACTCGATAATGGCGATTTAGATAAGAAAGAAGTTATCTGTATTAAATCTCCTATAGTCAATAACATCATTGAAACACTCAACACGCCTTCTTCTGCATCTATATATTTCAAAGACAATATGCTTACTGTTTCTCAAAAAGCAGAAAAGATTAGCATTTACGACTTAGCAGGAGAAAAAGTGTTTGAATCTACCTCAAAGCAAGAAAGCTATAACGTAAGTAATCTTTCTAAAGGTATTTACATTGTAGTTGCACAAATTGGTGGACAAAATGTTAAAGCCAAAGTATATAAGAAAAGTGGAATTTAAATAACATACCAACTATGAGAAAGTTATTTTTAATACTCTTTTCCTTCTCTACACTTCTGACGACGGCACAAATAGAGCCAACTCTGAAGAAAGAAAATATGGAAACATATCGCATAAAGTTCCAACAAGCTCCTGATGGTACGTTAGCAAAAACAGAGGAGAAAAAGAATCTGGACCGATATTTTTACGACAAAAAAGGTAGGTTAATACAAAGTAGCAAATATAATTTTACACGAGATGGGAAATTACAAACTCCTGTAAATGCTGTCTATACCTACGATACACAATCACGTTTACTTTCCGATAGTACTGATAGAGTTAAATCTTGCTACTATTACAATGATGGTGGACTATTAAAATATTCAACCCAATATAATTATAAAACCAATATTGCCCGTCGTATTGACTCCATTGCTTGTGAGTATGACCAACAAAATAGGTTGTCTATCATTACACACTATACAAATAAAGGTGAGAAAAATACTGAAGAACAACATACTTATGATGAAAAAGGCAGACCAGCAACTATTACTTACTTATCGTATAGCAATGGAGGAAGTACGGCTAAAAAACAACGTCAAACAATTTTCAGTTATAATGAAGATAATCTGTTAAGCGAAACAAAGATTATTAGATTTACTGCGACAAGCGAAGATGTACAAGAACGGAAGGTTTTTGCTTACGATGACCAAAAACGTCTTTTGTGTGATACCATTTATAAGAAGATAACAGAACCAAGTGGTTCTTCAGCTTTCCGTTTATATCAAAAACGCAATTATGCTTATACAGCTTCTGACACAATTCCTTATGAAGTAGAAGAATACAAATTTAATACAACCTCACAGCAATTTCTGCAAACTTACAAGTTTGCTTATTTGAACCATCTTTATAATCAAGACAAAACGCCACAAGCAAGTATAACAGCTAAAGCTGGTACACTTGGAGATATAGAAATTCAAGTAACTCCTCCAACAGATAATACTGGCTTGAAAGGCTATAAAGTTCTTGTAGATTACACTTTACAAGATGAGTTATTTACCGATATGCATTTCACGTTGCATAATCAATCGCGCGGTGTACACTTCTATCGAATCGTTCCTATCTACGAGCAAGATATGATGGGTAATTGCAGCGAATTGCTCACTCATACTATCAAGATGAATTTGCCAGCTCCTACAAATCCTGAATTAGCTTATAAGGAATACTATACTAAATGGAATGTAAAATTTAAGTTCTCTGCACCACAATATCAAGGGCTTACACTGAAAGGTTATAGATGGGTTGTATCTAATAACGGACATCAAGTAACTGGTAAAACTGATTCGCCTAGTCAAAACTTTGGCACTTTCAATTATTACGACAAAGAAAAAGTAAAAGTAGAGCTTTATGCTGTTTACGAAGAAGGCGATTCTGACCCTCTAACGTTTGAAATTGATTTAACTGATGTTGCTGACCAAGTTACAGAACATTGGAAAAATCAATACTCAACACTTAAAGATGAGGCCGATAATATTAAGCAAACCAATAAATTCTATTATACCAGTGATTCGATGGGCGAAACTCTTGCATTCAGCGTTGGATATGATGCTTTTGGACAACCAAAAGAACGTTCAACGATAACTATGCGTAAGTATTCTTCTAAGATTGAATCGGAAGAAATTGACCACTACGACCCATCGAAGAAGAATTGGGAAAAGAACCAAAAAACAATATATATTTACAATTCTGCAGGCGCTTTATCTGGAAAGCAAATGTTTGTATTCAATAGAGATAAACAGCTTTTTGTAATAGACAAAGCCGAATATTACTTCTTTGATACAAATATTTCTTACCAACACCCAACACAAACTGTTGCTTATAAATTTAATGAACAAGGAGATTCTGTTCTTACCTCTTTTACAAATAGCGCGTTGGAGTTTGCGGGAAAATATCTTATTCACCAGTTAGACACAATTTACTCATCGTTTGATACTAAGAACCCGCCAATAGCATCTATAGAAAAGGTATTCGACGATAAGGGTAAGATTAAATCATCGGTAGAAACAAAACAAGAGAACGAAAAGCTTATTCCTCAGCAGCGAACACAATATGAATACGCTGCTGAAACTGAACTTCTGACTCGCATTATTCATTCTTCTTTCCAAAACAATAACTGGAAAACGGGTTCTACAGAAGATTTCGTTGCATCTAAAGAGTATCATTTCACGCACATGGCAAAAACGCTTACACTTACAAAGGACTCTTTGCGTTGGAAAGCACCAGACCGCATGAAGGATTTAACTGGTTATAAGGTCTTAATAAATGGTATTGAGACAGCAATTACAGATACTTGCTGTTGGTCGGCTCTATCTCTCCCTAATGGTGTTTATACTTTCCAGGTTGTACCTATATATAACGAGAAAGAGGCGAGTATATCTGAATCATTCAAAATTAGATATAAAAACAAGACTTTTATTGCCGATGTAACAGCTTTGCGCAAAGCAAAGGCAAATGCTGATTATATTTACACGCTTTCTGGCGAAGTATTAGTTACTGGACAGGTTGACGCTAATCCAAACTATACTTTCTTTGAAGACGATAAAAGTGGTATCGCAGTGGATTCAAGAGAACTTGCTGGTTATGGTATGAAAGTTGGCGATAAGATTGGCAAATTAAAAGGAAAACTTGTTGAGGAAGCAAATGGCTTATTACATTTTAAACCTACTTACCTTTCTATTCTTTCTTCTAATAATCCTGTTTCAGCCAAGCCATCAGACCTTAAAACTCTCTTGGAAAATACTGAAACTCTCGAAGCAAGACTCATTAGCTTGGAAGGAATTTCATTTAAACAAGGTAATGCAGGCAAGATGTTGATAAGCGATGCTGGTAAGGAACTTACTATATTTGTACCAAATAATGCAAACGAACAACCTACTGCTGGTGGTAAAGGAAATGTTGAAGGATTCCTCAGTCGGTCTGGCGAAGGTTATATCTTCTTGCCAACACGTATTTTCAATATTACAGGTATTCAGTCTATCACCGAAAACGAAACACCTGCTGTTATAGATGGACAATTAATGCTTAAACACGCACAAGAAATTCGCATCTATAATTTGCAAGGAAAACTTCTTACTATTACTCAAAATAATTTTGTAGACTTATCAACAATGCCAAAAGGCACACTCTTATTACAAGTCTACTACAAAAATGGCTCAATAAAGACATTTAAATTCTTACACTAACAGGAAATAATGACTATTAACCCTCCCATCTTATGTTGATGAAAACATAGATGGGAGGGATTTTTTTGCAAGTTAAAAATTATCAGTTAGTTGAGCAACATTCATACTAATACTTTTCCCAATATTTTGGGTAATGGTCATCGCTTGCCATACAACCTTGTTAATTCATCTACATCAATAATTCTTGTAAGATATTTCTCAACATATAATCTGTTGAAGTCCGTATTAACAGAATCCAAAGCTACGTGGAGTGGATTCTTTGGGTCATAATCAGAGTCTGGTCCTTTGAAACGTCTTTTTCCTGATACAAAACAGTAAAAGAATACTGGTACGGGATTTTGCAGACTACCATAGTGGGAATCCTGCAATTGAACCTTGTTTGCTCTTACGAGCATACGGTTGCCGAAATAGAAAAAACTTGCGCATCTTTTACCAGCCATATCATATTTGGAATCCCCCGCATAATAGTATTCGTAGCCCTCAAACATAATAACGGTAACATATTTCTTATATCTTTCGGAATAAGCTGTGTTTCTATTAACATATTTCAGGCCATTAAACTCATCTCGATACGAGTCCAGTTTATGATAAAATCCATACGTCTTTTCATTATATAATGGAATTTTAGGAACAACTACTTCTATCAGAACAGAGTTATTGATGTATTCGTCCACATACTTCAATCCATTAGAATTGCCACGATTGAAAATGAATACATACGAAAAATAAATTATAGGAGCTAATACAAACCTTCCTATTACATTAAATCGTGCAAACCCAGACTGCTTTAAAAAAAACTTTTTCATAAAGATATTTTATATTGTAAACGAAAAATGTTCTGTATTATAGATTATATTTGACATGATCCGATGTTAGAAAGCGGCTTGAAAAGTTATCATTATAAAATTAAAAATTATAATTATAAAATTAAAAATTATAATGAAAGTTTTTGTTGTTTATTATTATATTTTTTCTCCTCAATAATTATCTTCCTTCTACTACATACTAACAGGGCCTGTTTTGCTACACAAAACAGGCCCTGTTAGTATGTAAAATTGATATTTGTAGAGTACAAAAATACTAAAAGGCTTTACCAAAACTTATGTATGGCATAAATGCTACCTTAGCATCAAAGAAATCACGATTAACTAATGGTATTGTAGGAGTAATTCCTAAACGAAGTTGAAAACCTTTCTTTGACGTAAAGCGATAACCAACGCTTGAATAAGTGAACATTAAAAATTTATTTTCCTCTACTAACTTAGTTCTCGTATATTGAGACTGAGGATTGTAAGGTTCGACTATTACATCTTCTCCCACTCTATGTGTGTCATTATTGATTCCAACACTCACACCTGCACCAAGTTCTAAGTTATGCTTTTGATTTCCGAAAAGATGAGTTACACCTAATGGTATGGAATAAACACGTGAAGAAGAATTTCCGAATGGACTTGATTCATGAGAATAAGCAAATCCAAAACCTGCACGGTACCCCCATTTAGAAGTTTTGCTGAAACGTGCATCATAACTTACGCCCACACCAAGTGAAGGACCGAAAAATTCGAGATATACACTTTTGTCGCGCACTCTTTCTTCTTGCGCATTTGCAGTAAGCACACTTAATAATAAAAGTGCTAACAAAATGGTTTTCTTTTTCATTGCTTAAATAGTTATTTTAATTTATAATTTCTTGATGGGTGCAAATGTACTACTTTTATTTTAAACTTTAAATAAAAATATTTGCTTTTTTTTACACTTGTACCTAATCAGAAATTTTTTAATTAAAAACTTCTCAACCATGCCTTCAAGTCCATCATCATTTCTTCATGATAACGGAAACCTATCTTGCTTCCCCAACCATGACCACCACCAGGATATACATGGAGTGACGCACGGATATCGTTTCTATAAAGTTCAGTATAATAGTTTACTCCATTTGCTGGCGGCACTGTATCGTCATCGTCGCTAAGTGCAATAAAAGCGCGAGGAGTCATTCTATTAACATTCATATCGGCACTATACTTTTTTTGGTCGCTCTTACCAGGGTGTTTGCCTAATAAGCTGTGAAAACTACCTTCGTGGCCATAACCTTCCATCATAGAAATAACTGGATAGAATAAAATTTGGAAATTTGGCTTTGCATCTCCCTTAGACATTGTTGCTACAATAGCTGCTAAATGTCCTCCAGCAGAGAAACCCATAATACCGACATTATCACGATTTATTTTCCATGAAGAAGCATTCATACGTGTTAACTTCATTGCTTGTTCTGCATCGGCAATAGGAACTTCAGGTTTACCATTTGGCAAGCGATATTTCAAAACAATAGCTGCAATACCTTGATTTTGGAAAAACTCTGCCCAATCGTAGCCTTCGGTATCCATAGATAAAGAACTATAACCACCACCAGGACAAATAATAACTGCTCTACCTGTAGCTTCTCGCTCTGCTGGTAAATATACACGCACTTTCGCTGTATCCATATTGTCGCCATTGCTATAAGGAGGACGACTATTATAAAGCTTTACATCAAATCTACTTTGCGCAGTTGCAAACATCGCGGTAGCAACTAATCCTACTACCAAAAAAAGTTTTCTTAATCTCATTATTCTTATTTCTGAAAATTATCTGCCCATCATCTGAGAACAGGGCATAAATCAAGTATTATACGCAAAAGTAATAAAAAAGAGTGAAATAATTCTCAATGTTTAGAGTTTTTAGTATATTTGCAAGCGTAGCAGACAATTCATTCTGCCATTAAACTATTTTTAAGAATATAGTCTTTATATTAACAACTAACCTAATAGAGTAAAAAACAATGCACGTATTAGAAAAGTTCAAATACTGCCCTATTTGCGGAAGTAATAACTTTGAAGAACAAGACGATAAAAGCAAACATTGTAAACGCTGTGGCTTTGAATACTATCTCAACCCAAGTGCTGCTGTTGCTGCTTTTATCCTAAACAGCAAAGGACAATTGCTGACACTACGGCGTAAAAAAGCTCCTGCAAGGGGAACGCTTGATTTACCAGGAGGATTTGTCGATATTGGTGAAACGATAAATGAGGCGTTATTTCGCGAAGTAAAAGAAGAAACAGCATTGAATGTTACGGAGTTTGAGTTTTTTACTACTCTTCCCAACCGATACGAATATAGTGGTTTTGTAGTCCCCACACTTGATTCGTTCTTTATCTGCAAGGTAAATAACGAAACAGAATTGCATGCCAACGATGATGCTGAGGAAGCTTTATGGCTCAACCTTGAAGAAGTGCATACCGAAGAATTTGGTTTACGTTCTATTCGTCATGCACTTTCTACCTTTCTTCAAAAATATAAGTAATCGCACATAGGTTGTTAAAATAGAAAAAGCCATATCTTATTCCTGTTTAAGGATAGAGATATGGCTTTTTATTTCAGTTTTCATTTATATAAACAGGGTGTTTCATTAACACATACATACGTTCCATAAAGTCATATATAGGCATGTTTCACATTTCTGAGAAAGCATGCCTATATGCGTTTTATTTGTTACTTAACAATTTCTTTTAACACCTTACCATTAGAGAACTTAACGATATTGATTCCCTTCTGAGGTGCTGATATACGCTGACCTTTTACATTATATCGTCCTATTTCTTTTGCGTTTGAATCTGTTGCTATATTATCTATTGCGTTAGCATCATTAGCAAGAGGTTCGCTTACACAATTTTGTACGGCTAAATTCTCAAGATTAAAACCGATTTCCTTGACTTTAGGAGCAATAAATGCTACAACTTCCAAGTCAACAGGTTTCCAATTGTTCTGTATTGCAAAGTCGTAAGTCTTAGTAAAATTATCACCATTCCATACAAGATCATTATCTCCCTTTACATCTGAAACATATCCACGAAGAACATCTTGATGTTTTACGTCATCGAGCATTCCATTTTCATTTCCTTGACGGCCATTGACATTATTTTCTTTAACAAGAACATAGAGTGCATAATCTTCGAGCAATTCATTTGCCTTTTCTACACCAGTTCCTGTTACAGTAATTTTTATTTTCTTGCTGTCCTTATCGTACTTATTCACAATACCAAGAGTAGAGAACACACAAGTATTTTTCTTTGAAAAATCGTAGAAATTATCAATCGCCTGTGTTGCTTCTTCAGATATCTGAGCAATATTTGGGTTTGCTATAGTTTCTTGTTTATTATAAATAAAGGCTATTCTATTACAAGCAAAAGAAGGAATTCCACTGACATTTGCCATTCGCTTAATAAACTGACTTTCGGGTGCTGCCACATCATCTCTAAATGCCTTTTCATTGAGATGTACTGCCACCGTTACCATATCTGACTGACGTTTCTTGAGCTCTTTTATATTCTGAATGCCTCGATAACAATTTATGCAACGTTCAGAAGTAAATTCTTCAACGAGTGTTTTTTGCCTTGCAACTACATCTTTATAGTAAAGCACTTTGTGATTATTCTCAATGCCTTTTACATTATTCAGTTCGTTTCCATTTATTTTTTTGAACTTTAAGACAAGATTATGTTTTCCTGCCTCAGTTATATTTGGTTGTAGTTCAGCAATGGTGAATTTTTTATTTGTTTCACCAACTGCAACACCTTCGTCTACTGATATAGTTTTAATAAGCTTATTATCTACCAATATATCAAGCTCAAAGTTATTTACTGGTGTAGAACTTGCATTACTCAACCAATAATCGACTTTTATAGCTTTTCCTACTTCGGTATATTGAGGCAATTCTATATGACTGACTACTATTTCACTCATAGTTATCCCTGTAGCAGGTTCAACTACTAATTGCAATGGTAATGTTAAAGGTTGGCTTGTAGAACGATTTACCCATTCATTTGTTGCACTAAAATATGTGTAAATATTGCCTATAAAAGAGTTTACACCATTCCGTCCTATAGATATTTTACCTTGATTACCAGCTTCCAGATTATATCCAACGACAAATCCTTTGGTGTCTGCTGTTATTTCAATCGCTTTTTTCAGCTTAATTTCGTACCAATTATCGCCAATTGATGATCCCAGTGGTTCTTCTGCTTTAATTTTTGTTGCTTCAGCAATAGTACTCCCTTCTTTTATAAAGACATTTTTAATACTACTTACATCTTTGGCAAGAACTCTGATAGATTTAATATTACAACCTATGAAAGGCTTCAACATTTCTTGAGGATAATACGAGCCTATCATGGTTTCTCCATTATTAAATGGTGCTGCTCCATTTCCTGCAGCTTCATAAAAGTCGCTTATAATACGTTGATTAGCTTCTATCTGTGGACTCACCTTTACCACTGTTCCTGAAGGAACAGGTGCTTTCGTAAATTGTATATCTTGTGCCACTGCCGAAATAGAAACAGAAGCAACAAGTAATGATATAAATAAATGTTTCATTGTTTATAGTTCGTTTTTAGATTTTGGGCAGTCATGGGCTCTTAAGATTATTCTCAAAAGCCTATACTGCTTTCAATTATGTTATAGTGTATGTTCTTAAAAATTAGACATTCCTATATGATTAATTGTTTAAATACTTTTTTCCATTCACGATATAAATACCATTTGGCATTTCTTTCAATATCTGATTCAAAATATCTTTCTCTACACGTGTCGCAACGCTACCATCAATGCGATAGATAGTTACAATTCTGCTTTCAGCATTATCGCTCTCTATATTCTCAATACCATTGCTCAAACGGAAAGTATAATATATAGGAGATTCTAAAGACAATCTTGTTTGAAGGTTTTTATTCATATAATAAACCTTCACACAATACTCGCCTCCATCTTGCATTTTGCTAAAGGCGAATGTTAGTTTCTGTCTTCCGTCTTCTTCTATTTCTACATCTTGAGCAAGTGTTTCGATATTAGCAGAACTACGGTCAGTAAGAATAGCTATAATTTTATTCTTATAGGTCTTATTGCCCCAATTTTCTACTGTAACTTCACATTCGAATTTATCCATGACAGTATTATCTTTGGCGTTCTTAACCTTTAAGCCACTTTGTGTTAATTCTGCTTCTACACCTTCCTTGACATTGATTTCTATAGCACCTATCTTTATTTTTCTTTGATTATCCGCATAGAGCTCTACAAGATGTTTGCCTGGTGTTTTAGGTGTATAAGGAAGCGTTACTTCTTGTTCTTTCTTAGCATCAATCATCAAACCAACAGCATTTGCATTCTTTCCTGTTGTTGCGTCGTAAAGATATACTATTATAGTATTTGATATACCGTTATTAAGAAGCTTTGCAGTTAGCTTTGTTTCGATATTTTCCTCTGCCTGTCCATCATGTGTCAATGCTTTACATTCAATATCACTTCTATTGCTGAAAGTTGTTGTAAGCATTTCTTGGTCTGCAACCTCAAGTTTAATATACATACTTGAATTAACACAAGGAGTCCAAGCATTTCCACTATCAGAATCTGTTGTGTACATTGGGACAAGATAATAAGTTCCAGCAGGCAAGTCTTTACCAAATGTCAATGAATTGCTTACACATTCGAATAAGTGATTATTCGGTAGCATATCGAGTATATCTACTTTACCCAGAATTGCTGTTCCTTCTACTGGTTTATTCTGAGCATTTCTGAGTTGCCAACCAAATGTTATTTTCTGCTTTGTATAATTATTTGCTAAAACTTTCAAAGCAATTCTATCAATAACAAAGTTAGCAGAATTATTTGTACGCTGATACTTGTCTTGTACATCTTTTATATCTTTCACAAAGATACTATGAGTTTCAGCCTGCTCACTTGTTTTATTTGGTTTCAAACCAACAATTACAGCTTGTTTTATGGTATAACCGCTAGTACCAGAGAAAGAACCAGTTCCTTGCATAGATGGATTAAGTACTGATAAATCGTATTCGCCATCTGACAAACCACCCCATCCCCAATTTATAAGAAACTTACCATCTTTATAACCATGGCAGACAAAAGCATGATAACCAATAATTCCAGAATTAACATCGAACTTACCACCAGTATACAGCACTGGACGTTTCGCTTTTATTTCATCATAAATTCTTTGTTGCCATTCAGCTTCCGTATACAACGAGCGTTCTAATTCTTGCGCTGTATTAGCATAATCAAAATAATCCTTGAACCCTGCTACCAAAGCATTAGCACCAGATTCTTTCGGTGAATAATTCATCTTTACAGCTTGCCCAACATAACGCATAAGCCAAGCAACCTCGTCGGCATTTTCTTGAGGAGTATAACTATCTTTCATAGCTCCCCAATTAAATTTCTTTGGTTGAAGGTCTTGAAGAGTTTGTTCGTAATTCTGCATTTTTGATTCGTAACCTGGAATCAGAGATGTTGCATTTTGTGGCCATTCATGATACTTTATAATTTGCGCTGCTGCTGTTGCAACACAACCCGTCGCAGCAAATCCTTCATCAAATTTAGGACACCTAAGGTTATAAGGGCTTGTTTGATTCCATTTTGTTTTAACTAAGCCTGGCAAATCTTCAAGCTTTGTAAGCGTTCTTGGTCTTTCATTGCCAGCAACATACTTTACATAACGTTGGCAACATTCTAACCACCATTTCATTCCATCAGGAAGATTTTTCTCATCGAATGTTCCTTGTTGAGAATGTCCAAGAACAATTGGAGCCTTATCATCGGCAGCAACAATGACAAATCCATTATTTTTGCCTACATTGAAAACAAAATAAGCATCGGTGGATAATTGCGCACTTTTAATAACATCGGCAACTTTTGCCTGCATACGAGGAGATTTTGCACTATTCCCTTTGATATAATTTAATGCTATCTGACGTGCTTTCTCCAAACTTACAGGATTGCCTTGTGCTATACTGCCCACTGAAAGGAGTACAAGTAAAAGCAATAATTTCTTCATAAGATATATGTTTAGCTCTGAGTAATTCTATACTATAACCCTGACAAAACTTTTCGAGGTCTATAGTTTACAAATAAAAAGGTTTGCTAAAATCTTCAAAGGAAACTCATTCCTTTTATAAGGTATGAGTTTCCTAAAGTATTTCAAATAAATTTTACATCCGACGAAAACATCTAAGCAAGATATTTTTTCGATGCAAATATAGGTTTCAGCATTACTTAACGATTTTCTTTACTGTACCATCGTTGTAGCGAACGATATTGATACCCTTCTGCAAATCTTTAAGCAAGCGACCAGAAACATCATAAACAGCAACTACCTGAGCATTGTCTTTTACGATTGTTTTAGACTCAATGCCAGTTGATTCACGCTGCAAAATAGCGATATCCCATGGTGTACCATACGCATTTGTTACACCACCTTTTTCAAATGATACTGTTTTTGTGCTATTTGGGTCTTCTGCATCTTCTGCTGTTGCATTTGGATCAGCAACTGGAGAAACACATTTTACGCCTTTCATGCTAAACTTCTTGAAAGAGCAAATTGCACCATATTGAGCTTCAGAAGATACATTTGAGTTATCAACAACTAAACGACTTGTATACCCGCCACAAATACCACATCTTTTTGCTTTAATATCCAAATCAACGTCTTTTATGGTAAAGGTACCATTATGTCTGTCGTCAATACCATTTAAACCTGCGTTAATTGAAAGGCTACCGCCACCTATCATATCAATATTCACATTCTCTGCTTCTTGGTATGTAAGCATAACAAAACCTGTCTGTGTTGTGGTTATAGAGTTCTTACCGATTAACTTTACTGTAATATTATCGGTTGGACAATAAAAACGGAATGTACCAATAACAGGATACCAAGTTCCACTTTCAGATTGGTATTGTGGACAATTTTCTGCAGTTACTACAATCTGAGCATTCTCTAATGTAATAGTACGAGTATCGGCATCATATTTTACAGTTCCTGATTTTACCCATTTGCGTTCTGCATCAAGATTGTTTCCATTCTCTTTAGTCATTGTAATACCAAGGAAAACGAGTTGTTCGTCAAGGTCGCCTTGAGCAAAACTATTAGACACACCAAAAGCAGCAAAAAGTACTACTGCTAAAACTCTTAAACGTAAAAATTCTTTCATACTTAAAAATGTTAATTATTAAATTGTTTACTATTAAATGTTTGTAGTTAGTTTTCTTCTTTCGGCAGCAAAGATATAGCAAATAAAAATATTATGCAAGAAAATATAAAAAAAAGTACAATTAAATTTTTATTTGCTAAGATTCCAAGATATTAAGCCCATAAAGCTATGGCCATCAAGCGAATATAAATTAATTTTAAAAACATACTTATACTAAGTTGTACGACTTTAAGTATTACGAAGTGTTCTTTATATAACTAATTGAAGATAATCAACACTGCATATCAATACCTTTTAGCAATATCTTCCATATAGTAAAGACACTATGTAAACAATACATTTTATGACAAAAAAAAGAATTTAAAAGCATGAATATTTTTTACATACAAATCCGACCTAAAAGTAATTATAATATAGTTGGGAGATAATAATACTGGTATAAATTGTACAAGGAAATCTTCCGAACTTTGTACTTTCTGAACAATGAGAGAATAGTGGTTGTAAAGGACTATAATGATTGATGAGAAAACTTTAATTATAAAATAAAAATTTATAATAAAAAAATAGAGAATTTATAATAACAAAATTTTATTTTGTTATTATAAATTCTCGACTCATCATCACAACTAAAAATAACTATTAGTTTCTCTGCCTGAAACATCAATATATCATTTCTGACAATATAAAAAATGGAGGCAGTCAAAATAGATAGTTCATGCCGTACTGAGCGTATAGGATATAGCTTATTAAAACAATGTTAGCCCCCCTATGTAAGACTATATCAAGATACAATAGGAGAATTAGTAAATAATCAGACACTAATAAAAGGAATTAAATTAAAAAAGCCATATCGTAGCCCTTAAATAGGGAAAGATATGGCTTCTTATATGATTCCGTATTTACAAACACATTGTAAATACAAAAAAGTCGATTTTATACTGACAGGTTTATCCTGCCATCTCATTGTAGATTAAAGCTCCATTTTCTTAACGGTCTTACCATTAGAAAGCTTAATGATGTTAATACCCTTACAAGGCTTTGAAATTTTCTGACCCTGTGCATTGTAACGTACAACTTCAGTTACATTTCCACTATTTACTGTTTCAATACCTGTTGGGTCATAAATAAACTTAACTTTTACTGAAGGACCATCTTCAGCATATTCGTATGCAGCTGCACCTTTCTTGCATAAGCCTGCTGTTATTGTAACTGTCCAAGTTTTTGCAGTAGTACCTTCCTCTGGTGGGAACCATTCTGTTGCGATGTCCTGAGATGCACCTGACTTCACTTCTACTGAACTTGAATATTCTATTCCTGGATTTGCAAATGAAGAACAGCTACTTGGACAGCTTTGTAAGCGTCCACAAGGCATAGATGTTAAATCAAACTTCAAGCCTACAACTTGATTACTGTTAGATACATTCTTTACAAATAGGTCTGGTTTCATATATGTTTCACCAAAGTCTTCATCAACTGTTACTTTAGTAAGTTCGATAACTGAACCATTAGGAATTACTTTACCTTGACCATCTACAAACTGGAGTGATTTTTTTGCATTTTGAGCCATTGCTCCCATACCCATTGAGAGCAATACAGCTGCCATAAATAAAATTCGTCTCATTGTTCTTTTCTTAATATTATAAAACTTTATTATTAACCATTTACATGTTGCTTAATAACCTGTTGAACGCCAGAATCGTTGTAAACAAAGGTTACGATAGAAACATTCTTTTCGTTCCACTTCTCATCTAATTGGATAGAGAAATTACTCTTTGTTTCAACATTCTCTTGTAAAGCAATATCTGTTCCCCATGTTCCATTTACAGCTGCACGGAATACGTGGTTGTGAACATAGTTTGCATCAACACGATTATCTTTAAGAAGTTGCTTAGCTACAATGCCATCTTCTACAATCCAAACTTGCAATTTACCATTAAATGCTACTTGACTCATTGTATTTACATCAATGGTCAATTGACGATTTGCAGCATTAAAGCTATTGGTCATTGAAAGTGTAATAGGTGTAGTCTTCTGAAGTTCGTTATTAATAACACCTGCCCATACTGAAACGCCAAGCAAACCAGTATTACGATTTATAACAGCACATGGAAGACCATTTGATCCCTTCCAGTGCTTATAATATTCTTCACCGACAGTTGTTTTCAAAGGAGATGCTGCCAAAGCAGAAGCATGTATACATACAGTGATTACATTATTCTCTCCATATTCTTTCTGTATTTTGGCCAACTCCTCGTGTGCTTCAGGACAGTTGATACATTTTTGTCCTGTAAACTCTTCAACAAGTACGGCACGCTTAGCGTCAGAAGATTCTACTGTAACAAATCTTTCATTTTCATCTACATTTGCACATGAAGTGAAAAATATTGCTACATACGCTAATAGTAATGGAATTATTTTTTTCATTTTATGTCTTGTTTAGAAATTATAATTGTACGAAATTGTAGCTCCTCTACTTGCAGGAATATAACGGCAAACACCTCCAGAACAATTAAAGCCTGCACGTGTACGTCCGTAACCAACCTGTAATCTGTGAGCACCAGCATTGAAAGTTATGAATCCTTGATAGTAATGCAATTTGCTTTCACCTGCATTATACATATCGCTTATTGTAAACATCCAATGAGGAACAATTGCTAATTCAAGTAGTCCAAACCACCAATTACCTTGGTCTTCTTTTGTAGAAAGGTATTGCACTTCTCCACGAAGGTTTACTTTTGGAGAGAAAGTGTACTTACCATCTACTACAAAGATATCAGAGTGTATCATTCCGCCTTCGCCTTCAACAACAGTCTTATTATAGAACTGGTTCATGTACATTAAGTTTAGCTTGAATGACTTAGAAATTTTACGCTCTATTTGTACATTCAAATCTTGATAATAGGTTTGGTCGCCCCACTTAAAGAAAGCAGAACCATAACCTTTTGTGCCCTTGATATTGATATTATCGATAGAACCTGTTAAATTTGGAGTTTTATCGATTGCGTGAACGTGTGAGAAATTCACCTTAACATTCATGCCATAAGGACCACCAAGGAATGTTTTACGTTTAAACTTATAACCCAATTGTGCTTGATATGCCCATTCACCATCAGGACGAGTTGCATAAGGATAGAATGCAGCAAGGGCATAAGTTTGGTCTTGTGTAAATGCTGGTAAATGGTTAATGTAAGAAGAGACTCCAATGCTATTTCTGTCGCTCTTGAAAGCCATATCGTTAGAACGTTTTGCTTGCAAAAGAACGCTCATTCCACGCTGTGAATATGAAGCAGAAAGCATTGCTACATTACCCTTACGATAGATGTAACCATTCGTAAAAGATGGATCTTGTGTCTTTTCTGCATACTCTGCAAGAACATTAAATCCGCCTTTTTGCAATTGGATACGAGCATCCCAAGCATTTACATTTTGTGGTAGATTCAACATATGTGTACGGTCTACCATTATTTTGTCTTCTTTGTTATTTTCGTATTTGTTTACGAAAGAACCTCCTAACATAATGCGTGTATCGCGCTTCTGTAGGCCATTAAACCATTCACCAAGATTTAATTCGAGGTCAACTCCATTTATCCAAGAGTTGTTATGTGCCCAGTATCTGCGCTGTTCGCCGGTTATACCTTTCATTACAATACCTTTATAAGGCTTGTAAACAACTCGTGCTCCCAACAAAGAGTTATCTATTCCTAAACTACGCTCTTCGTAGGTTCTCAGAATAAAACCTGAACCGAACTGCTCATAATAGGTTCCTAATGTTACTTCAAGTTTCTCAAACTTTCCTTTTAAGTAGAAATAAGGAACACCATAGCCTCTATAGTCTTGTTCAAAGCCTGGAAGTGGGAATCTTAAAAACTCAAAACGTGCACCTGCATCTACATTTTTACTAATGAGATTAAGATCGAGGAAAGTGTTTGTTAACACCTTCTCTTTATATTTTGGCGACCCAATCTTTAAGTCTTCTTGTGGAACAAGAACGTCGCTCTGTATACTTCCAGTTACAGAAACTTTATTATCGTTGGTATTATCTTCCTCTTGCGCATTAGCATTCACTGCTCCAAATGCAAGCAGGCATAACAACCAGATACTGTTTTTCATAATACTTACTATTTTATAAGTTCACGAACTTTCTCAATCAATTCATTCTCGGCTCCTTCAGTATAACCATTATGCTTATACACAATGTTGCCCTTGCCATCACAAATAAGCACATAAGGAATCATCTGAATACCTAAAGCACGTTTAAATTCGCCATTAGGGTCGAGCAAAACTTCGTATTCCCAACCATTCTCATCTACCAATGGCTTCACTTTATTTACATTCTGAGCTTGGTCGATAGAAACAGCAATAAGTTTTACACCAGTTTCTTCGCGCCAATCATTGTAAACTTCGCTAATTGCCTTCAACTCACGATTACAAGGCTTACACCAAGTTGCAAAAAAGTCAATGATAAATGGCTTACCATTATTTGACAAAGTATCTGTACGAACAGCCTTGCCGGTGATGTCCTTAAGTGTTACTGAAGGTAATTGTGCACTAACTGTACTGAAAGCACAAGTAAGTAGTACTAAAAGAGTTAAAACTGTTTTTTTCATAATTTTAAATTGCTTGTTGTTAGACGACAAAGAATTTATTATTCTTCGTTTACAGCAGGCAAAGATAAAGCAAAATATATTACTATGCAAGAAAAAAAATAAAAAACAATAAGTTATTATAGCAATTAACAATTAGATGTTGCAAAAAGACACTATAAAAGAATGAAAATTGAGTAAAAACACGCACTTAATAAACAAAATAATTAGGGTGTAAATGTAATTATTCTTCCCTAAAAGAAGAAGTACTTAAACATTTTGATATCAATAAATTATAGATTCATCTATTACGCAGGTATGGAGTACATAAATTACGCAGAAATCACAGCTACTCTGCAACTTAAAACTTGCGCTATTCTCTTACTAAAGTATAGTTATCACTTTTTAACCAAATATTTATACAAAAACAGATATAATATTAACAAGAAAGTTAAGCAAGGAAAAGAAAGTCAACGATTTGAGGATATACAAAGCAAACTAAATATTACTTGAAAAATGAATATAAACAAAAAGAGAGGATAATCATTAGACTATCCTCTATTTCTTTGCGCTCCAGGATGGGCTTGAACCAACGACCCCCTGATTAACAGTCAGGTGCTCTAACCAACTGAGCTACTGAAGCAGTGTTGCTATTTCTTTTTAGCGTGTGCAAAAGTACGATGTTTTTTTTAATCCTCCAAATATTTCAGCAAAAAATATCATCTTTTTTGCAATAATAATATACAAATAAATATTTACCTCGTTCCATACAATTTACAAGAATCAATCTAAACATCTCATTATAAATTTATTGGAGTGTTTTTTACTTCTTTTACATTTCAAAATCTATAACTATTGGTCATCACTCTGCTCTCTACTCTCTACCTGTAATTTTGAGTATAGAAAGAAAAATGAGAAAAAGATAGAAAAGTAAGAGAGAAAGATATATCTTTGCAAAAGTAAGAATGAGGAGTACATAAACGTTTCCTGATTTAATTACTAATGTATAAAAACACTTATCATTAAAAAGGAATAAAATGAAAATATTTAGTACTGCACCAGAAGGTAACGAAATGGCTGAATTAGAGAATGCACGGTACATTAACTTAGCCATAAAACAAATTGACCAAAACATAGAATGGCTAAAAACAACGGATAAACCTATACAGGCGGTTCTAACTCACATTGATATTCTTGTATGGCTTGCACGTAGGTTTACCGTAAATGCAAATCTTTTAATTAAGAAAGATAAAGTACAAGACTGGAAAAAAGTTTTTAATGAATGGTTTGATCGTTGTGGACATAAAATACCTACAAAATTTAGAGAAGGTATAAAGACTAACAGCCAAGAACTCTTTAAAGAATTGGAACAATATGGACACTAAAGAATTTAATAAGCTCATTGCTCCTTTCTTCTGGATAGAACATAACAATAATTTTTCAGTATGCCTTAATGCGGGTGATTACAAACAAGAAATTTTCGCAAAAAGAGAAGAAGATGGCTTTGAAGGAAATGGTTATGATTGGTGTTCTTTAGCATATGTGTTCTTGAAAGAGTATGAACCGCAACTCAAAAACTATATTAATCACGACCCCGAAGCTGGTATGTATTGCGCTTATTCTGACAACCCAGAAGCACTGAAAAGATTTGTCATAAATTTTAAGAAAGCTTGCGAGAATGATTCTATCATATACGATTTACTATCTAGAGCAGAGATTGATTAAAACGATACGAAAGGGTTATCAAACATCATAATATTTCTTTTCAATCTCGTCAGATTTGTTGATTAAGGCGCAATGAGCAATAGAAGATAATTTGTCAAACAAATATCCATAAGCTGAAATTATGTGGATATCCTGTATAAGTTATGAATCCACAATATTAATATCAAAATTTAAATATTTGAAAAAGTGGTTTTTACTCATAAAAGCAATCCGCAATGTCAAATAATGAGCATTTGTAGATAATGAAATCAAGCAGTTTTAGTTCCCCGAAAATATTAAAAGAATTCTATCATTCTTGATAAGAAACAAAGCAACAAAATATAGAAAATATTAACCATATAGACCGGATAATTGGTAGGCTTGTTATTCCAACAATAAGAATAAACATGAACTATGTAATGGCATTCGTTCTAGTGGTTAGAATAGTCATGGTTTTGAGTTTTTTCTTCGTATTCCACGCAGTCGCAGTGGTAATTTCTATCCTATTCTTTTAGGCTTAATCCGCAGTAGACGAAGAATGTGCAAAGTTGTTCTATCTTCTTTACACCAAAGTTCTTACTACAGAACAGATAGGTAAAACATCTGAAACCATTTATGGACGCACATATAATAAACAGCAGGTTTCTTATTTAAGTAACAGTTGTCGTAAAGACGTTGATCAATGGCTTAACCGCTGGCTTTCTTCTCATTATTTGGCAGTTTATATCGATGCAACTTTCATTGCCACTCGCAGGGATAAACAAGTTTCCTAAGAGGCTTATTATACTATTTTAGGAGTATTGGACGATGGAAGCCGAGAGGTGTTAAGTGTAGTCAATCATCCCAGTGAGGGAGCTATATGCTGGAAGGAAGAGCTTGAAGCGTTGAAAGAACGAGGAGTTACTCAAATAGACTTAGTAGTATCTGATGCACTTCAAGGAATAGAGATTGCTGTTTGTGCAGCTTTCCCCCAGGCATCTCATCAGTTTTGTGTAGCTTACATTAAGCGACAAATACTAAACTGTGTCTCACATAAAGATAAACAGCAGATAGCAGAAGAACTCAATGAGGTTTTTACTTTAGAAAACAAAGAGATGAAATCTTTATTGGGATATGAACAATTTATTACTTTGTAGCCAAATGGAAAAAGAAATACCCAATATTGAAAAAATATAAAGACGATCGAAACGTTGCTTAGTTTACATATATGGACTTCTCTGTGCAAGTGCAAAGGTGCATATATACGACTAACAGGATTGAAAGACTCAATAAAAAATATAAGAGTAAAATAAAAATAAGAACATCAATGCCAACAAGTAAGTCAGTGCTTATCCTACTTGCAAGTGTTGCAATGCTAGAAACAAAAACAATATATGTTAGAAAAAATATCAATAAAAATTCTGGAACAGATAAAAAATACATGAATAAGATACAAAGAAAAGAAAGAGAATACTTACACTCTTTTAAGGTCACTTCCGTTTTATGGCGAATAAAGAGTAACAAAAAAGATTATATTTGATAAGTGGAATATTGCCCATATTTTTTATATAACAAAAATGTTCACCTAACATCAATTAATAAATAAAATTATCATGGTAAATCTAATCTTTCTCAACTATTATCATTATCAATCTTGGCGTAATGGACATTTGGTAGGCTGAAAGCTCACGGAACGCTTTTATTTAC